>JANWXR010000045.1 GCA_025057205.1 Anaerolineales bacterium
AAGAAGCTGCCGACCCAGCTCTTCAGGCCCCACATGGGGCAGCCCAGGTAGAACATGGTCAAATTATGACACGCTTTTCGAACAGGCTCCATCTTTGTGGCACAGTCCGAGTAATTGGTGACACCCCAGTATGATGAGGACGGGACCGAGTGAGAAAAGCGTTCTAACGGCCCCCTGTTTCCGGTATACTTGTTTTAACTTGGATTTGAGCTTGAAAAGAACCACCCGGTATGCCGAACCAGACGCGCAAATACCTGACTATCGGCGTGCTGGCCGGCCAGCCTGTGTACGGCGCGAGGCTCAATCACTTTTACGGCTTGGTGTATCGCGGTATTCATGCCGCCGCGCGCCGGCAGGGCTGCAGCGTACTGTTTGCATGCGGGGTTAGCACGCCTGACATCATTATCACCAGCAATCTTCGCCCGGCCTGGCCCGAGCCGTCTCCAGATAGCTATTTTCTCCCGGTCGGCCCCTGGAACACCGATGGCCTTATCGTGGTAATGCCGCTTCTTTCAAAGGCCAGGTCGCGTTACGTTCAAAGTCTCATCGCAAGCGGGCATCCGGTGGTGTTCGCCGGCCCGGGGCAGGTCGGAAGGTCGGTCGTACCGGACGACAGCGGCGGCATTCATCAGGCCGTCGGGCACTTAGTTGAGCATGGCCACCGGCGAATTGCGTTCATTGCAGGGCTGAGGGACGACGAAGGGGACAGCGCCATCCGTCTCCACGCTTATGAAGCCGCTATGCGTGAACATGGCCTGCCGGTAGACCCATCGCTTATCGTTTATGGCGAATACAATTTTCAAGCCGGGCGAAGGGCCATGCATAGTCTTCTGAATGCAAGGCGCGGCGACTTCACCGCGGTTGTGGCCAGCAACGACGAGTCTGCATACGGCGCAATTGAGGCAATCCGAGAAGCCGGGTTGCGCGTACCTGATGATATGGCCATTGTCGGCTTTGACGATCAGGTGGAAGCCCGCGGTACGATGCCGGCGCTCACCACGATTCGCCATCCCATGTATGAGGTGGGCTATCAGGCATTAGAGTTGCTGCTGCAAACCATCGCTGGGCAAACGGCGCCGGATACCGTCATTCGCGTGCCGACCCGACTGGTTATCCGGCAGTCGTGTGGTTGTTTGTCCCCTGCCGAGCGCGCCGCTATCTGGAGGCCGGCTGAAGGCGTAGACCTCGCTCGGACGATGGCCGAAGCGGTGTCCGTCGAAGCGCGTTATTTGAGCCTGGATGAAATTTGTGAGATGTGCCGGCGGCTGGTTGACGCCTGTGGGCAAAGTTTGGTTCAGAACGATGCCGTGCCGTTTCGCCATGCATTAGCGGACATCGTTCAGAAAGTTGAGGCGCTGAACGATGACCTCCACGCCTGGCAATCGGCAATTTCAATCCTGGGAAGCGGCCTGCGGGTGGAGGGGGCTGTGTCCGACCGACTCCAGGGACTATTGCATCTGGCCCGCATTGCCTTGGATGAGAGCGCGCGTCGCCAGCACAGCCGGTATTTGATTGATGAAGAGTGGGCGGACGACCTGACGGCAAAGCTGACGGCGCGCCTGCTGACCGCTATGGATGAGGGTGAAATCGTTCGCATCCTGACACAGGACCTGCCCACTGTCGGCATCCGGCATGCGCACGTAGCGCTATTCGAGTCCGAGGGCGATGATCCGACAGCCTGGAGCGTGCTCCTGAACGACCCACAAACCCCCGCTCAGCGCTTCCCCAGCCGTGCTTTTCCTCCACCGGGGCTTTATCCCGCCGATGAACCGTATATGTTGGCGCTGTTGCCGCTTGCCTTTCAGGGACGCGAGTTCACGCCCGGTTACGTCGCCTTCGACGCCGCCAACGGTCTTTCGACCCACGCTGCCTTTATCGTTCATCACCTCGCCGTTGCTCTGCGGAGCATTCGGCTCTACCGCGAAGCCACTGAGGGCCGCCGGTTAGCTGAAGAAGCTGACCGTCTCAAGAGCCGTTTTCTCTCTATGGTAAGTCACGAGTTGCGCACGCCCCTAAGCCTGATTGTAGGCCTGAGCGAGATGGCGTTGCGCTCTCCGAGTCCGAAGAAACAATCCCTGCCCGATGCTCTTCGCCGGGATCTGGAACGCATCTATGCCAGCGCGCAGCACCTCGACGGCCTAATCCGCGACGTACTTGATCTGGCGCAGAGTGAGCTTGGGCAGCTAAGGATTGCACCCGAGGTGTTGAACCTGAAGGAAGTATTACAGGTCGTGCTCGTGGCCGGGGAGCACCTAGCTCGCAATAAAGGACTAAGATGGCAAGCAGATATAGCCGCCAACCTTCCTCCTGTGTGGGGCGACCGCACACGCCTGCGTCAGGTGACGTTGAACCTCATCAGCAACGCGGTGAAGTTCACGGCACACGGACAAGTAACCCTGCGCGCCGAAGCAAGTGAAGGAAGTGTGACCATTTCGGTGAGCGACACCGGCCCCGGTATCCCTCCTGCCGAACAGAAGGCCGTTTTCGATGAGTTTTGGCAATCGGAAGCGACGGCGGCTCAAGGCTACGGTGGCCTCGGGCTGGGCCTGGCAATTTGCAAGCGATTGATCGAACTGCACAAGGGCGAGATCGGCGTTCGCTCGCCGGGGGATATAGGCAGTGGCTCGACGTTCTACTTCCGGTTGCCCGCCCTCACCGAACCGGTCGAACCGGCGCTGACGGCGGCCCGAGAACAGGTGGTGCTGTTGTTGAGCGAACGGCCGGAACACACAAAGCGCGTCCGGGCGCATTTGGCCGAAAGGGGTTTCGAAGTCGAGGAACATCCACTGAGCACCGACTGGCCCTCTCGTCTCCCCATGATGCGGCCGGGGGCAGTGGTGCTGGACTCACAGCTGGCCTCGGAGCGGGGTTGGGAGATATTCAAAGCCCTCAAGGAGAGTCCGTCGACTCGGGACATCCCGATATTGTTTTACTCGCTGGCCTTCGAGCACGACTCCGGAACTGCGTTGGAACTCGATTACCTGACCAAGCCTGTAGGCACGACGGAGCTTGCCGAAGCGCTCAAACGCCAAGGACTGTTGGCTGGTGAAGCCGATGCTGAGAAAACCATACTCATTGTTGACGATGAACCGGGCATTCGCGAGATGCATGCGCGAATGGTGCAAGGCCATGCGCCGGGTTACCGTGTGTTGCTCGCCGGCAATGGACGCGAAGCGCTGGCCGTTGTCCGCGAACAGCAGGTAGACCTCATCCTGCTGGACTTAATGATGCCGGAGATGGACGGCTTTGCAGTGCTGGAGGCATTGCGCGCCGGGGAAACGACCCGCGATATTCCGGTAATAGTGCTGACCGCGCAGGTGCTGACCGAGGCAGAAATGGCGCGGCTAAATCGCGGCGTGGCAGCCGTGCTGCGCAAAGGTGTGTTTACCGTAGAAGAGACGTTGACGCGCCTCGAAGCAGCGCTGGCGCGGAGCCGCCGGCTGGGGAGCGAAGCTCAGCGCCTGGTGCGTAAGGCGATGGCCTACCTTCACACCCACTACGCCGAACCGCTGACGCGTGAGAAAGTGGCGCGTTACGTGGGTGTAAGCGAAGATTACCTGACGCGATGCTTCCAGCAAGAACTCGGCCTCCCGCCCATGACCTACCTTACCCGTTACCGGATGAATCAGGCCAAGAATCTGCTGGCGAGGGGCGACATGAGCGTCGCAGACGTTGCGTTCGCAGTAGGATACACTGACAGTGACTATTTCAGCCGGGTGTTTCGCCAGGAAGTCGGCCTGACCCCAAGCGCTTACCGACGCGGCAAACGAGTGTAACGAAGACGAGTCTCCGACTGCTTGTATCGGATGTAAACCTCCCGAAGGGCGCGAGCCTAAGGCCCGCCTGAGCTTTCGGGAGGTTTTCGCCTCTTTTGGGGGAATTTTCGGGCGGGGGTGCCGGCATTGCTATCGCTCGCACATTTCCGTCTGAAATCTCCAGAAACGGGGCGGAACTTTGCAGACTTCATCCGGCCATTCCTAATACACTGAGATAAGAGCCGATTCGGAGAGTCGGCCAGTTTTTGCCGAAATTTTGGGAGCGCTCCCAAGCCTAGACGATGAACCTAGAAGAAGTCGCCCGGCTCAGTGGCGTCTCCCGCTCCACCGTCTCGCGGGTGATTAACAACGATCCCAACGTCCGCGAAGATACCCGTCAGCGTGTGCTGGAAGTTGTCCGCCGCGTGGGCTACCAACCCAATACCGCAGCACGCGGGCTGGCTGCCGGGCACACCCGCATCCTTGGCCTTGTCATCCCCATGGGTGTCTCGGCCCTCTTCGCCGACCCTTACTTTCCCCTGCTCATCCAGGGCATCTCCTCAGCGTGCAATATGCATGACCATTCGGTGATGCTCTGGCTGGCCGACCCGGACTATGAGCGCCGCACCATCCGCCAGATCACGCATAACGGCTTGATTGACGGCGTCATCGTGGCCTCGATGCTGATGGACGATCCGCTGGTGCAGGCGCTGGCCGAGGGCGACCTACCCTTCGTGCTGGTCGGCCGTCATCCAACTGACAACCGAGTGAGTTACGTAGATGTGGACAACCGAGCCGCCGCGCGTGAAGCCGTTGCTCACCTCTTGCGGCTGGGCTACCGCCGGATTGCGACCATTACCGGTCCGCAGAACATGATTGCTGGGGCCGACCGACTCGATGGCTATCGGGCCGCCCTGAAGGATCGCGGCTTGGCCTTCGATCCCGACCTGATCCTTGAGGGAGATTTCACCGAAGCCGGCGGCTACGCAGCGATGCAGCGACTGTTGCCTCGCCGTCCTGAAGCAGTTTTCGTTGCCAGCGATATGATGGCCCTCGGCGCGCTGCGTGCACTGCGCGAGGCCGCCTGCCGTGTGCCGGAAGATGTTGCGCTGGTAGGTTTCGACGATATGCCGTTTGCCGCCCGCGCCGATCCGCCGCTCACCACCGTCCGCCAGCCCGTCCAGCGCGCCGGCGCGATTGCCGCCGAGATGCTGATAGACCTCATCAAACATCCCGGCCAAGGGCCGCGTCGCGTCATTCTGCCCACCGAACTCATCATCCGCGCTTCATGTGATGCCGGCCCTAAAGCTAGAAAACACTAAAGGAGGTGAAGCGTCGCCGACTCTACTTGAACACTCAAACTGTTTGTTGACATCGAACTCTAAGATTTTGTCCTCGTGGAGGAGATCAAAGATGCGCAAGCTAATTTTCTTTCCGCTAAATGTGCTGGTCCTTTTCAGCCTCGTGGTGGCTGCCTGTGGCCCGGTTAGCACCGAAGCGCCGCAGCCTACCCAACCTCCGGCCACTCAGCCGCCTCAACCGACCGCCCAGCCGCAACCCACTTCACCTCCGGCGCCAACCGCCGCTCCAGAGAAAGTCCAGATTCGCTGGTTCGTCGGCTTGGGCACCGGCGGCAATCCGGAGCAGATTGATGCCCAGAAGAAGGTGGTGGAACAGTTCAATGCCACACACGACAACATCGAACTGGTCATCGAAATCGTCCAGAACGACGTGGCCTACGATACGCTCAAGACACAGATCGCCTCCGGCAACCCTCCGGATATCGTCGGTCCGGTGGGCGTGCGCGGCGCCAACGGCTTCTCCGGCGCATGGCTTGACCTTACCCCTCTCATCGAAAAGACCGGCTACGATATGAGCCAGTTCGACGAGGGCGCCGTTAAGTTCTGGAACATCGCAGGTGAAGGACAGGTCGGCATTCCTTTCGCCGTGTTCCCCTCCTTCATCTTCTACAACCGTGACCTTTTCGACGAAGCCGGCCTGCCATATCCGCCGCATAAATTCGGCGAAAAGTATGACGGCAAGGAGTGGAACATTGAGACCCTTACCGAACTTGCTATGAAGCTGACGGTGGACAAGAACGGCAACGACGCCACCAGCCCCGATTTTGATCCGGAAAACATCGTGCAATTCGGCTACCACACCCAGTGGACCGACCCGCGCGGCGAAGCCACCCTGTTTGGGGCCGGATCCGTCTACGACAATGGCAAAGCCGTCATCCCCGACCACTGGCGCGCGGCTTGGAAGTGGTACTACGATGGCATCTGGAACAAGCACTTCATCCCCAGCGATGCCTACACCGGCAGTGACCTGTTGGCCGCCGGCAACCCGTTCTCTTCCGGGAACCTCGCCATGGCCCATGTGCACCTGTGGTACACCTGCTGTCTCGGCGACGTGAAAAACTGGGACATCGCCGTAGTGCCGTCGTATCAGGGCAAGTACACCGCCAAATTGCACGCCGACACCTTCCGCATCCTCAAATCCACGCGGCATCCGGACGAGGCCTTTGAGGTCCTCACTTACCTGATGGGTGAGGCTGCGCCTCAGCTGTTGCAGGTGTACGGCGGCATGCCCGCTCGCAAGAGTGAGCAGGAAGCCTTCTTCAAAGCGCTCGATGCGAGGTATCCACAAGGCGTGGACTGGCAGGTGGCAATCGACAGCCTGAGTTACCCCGATAATCCCAGCCATGAGGCCGACATGCCCAACTTCTTGATCGCCAATGATCGCATCGGGGCATTCCAAACGCTCTATCGCAGCACACCAGGTCTTGACCTAGACGCCGAGATTGACAAGTTGCAGAAGGACCTGCAGCGGATGTTTGACTCTGCAAAATAAACAACCCGCTTTCCCTGGAGATCTTCCGAGGGCTGCTCGGCCTTCGGAAGATCTCCGAGGCGGCGCTATGGCTATCGCTGCTCATACTCCCACCCTTGTGCAATCCGTTCGGCGTGCGCCTTCGCGCCTCGCCCTCCGTGAGGCAGCCTGGGGTCTGCTCTTTCTCTCACCCTGGATCATTGGCTTCCTAGCCTTTACGGCGTTGCCGATGATTGCTTCGCTGGTCTTGTCTTTCACCGATTTCGATTTGGTCAGGCCGGAAGAGACCCGTTTCATCGGCCTTGAAAACTACTTCCACCTTCTCAACGACTCACTGGTCATCGAGTCATTGCTCGTTACTATCCGCTTTGCGCTCATCGCGATTCCGCTCGGCCTTGCTGTTCCGCTCGGCTTGGCCGCGCTGCTGAACTCCCGGCACCTCCTAGGCCGAGACGTATTTCGGACCCTGTTCTATTTGCCGAGCATCGTCCCTCTTGTTGCCGGGACGCTAATCTTTGCCGGCGTGTTCAATACGCAGACCGGCTGGATCAACCTGGCTCTCGAGTCGGTTGGCCTGCCCGGTCCCGACTGGTTGAATTCGAAGACGTGGATTTACCCGGCGCTGGCCATCATCGGTCTATGGGGTATCGGTAATGCGATGGTGACGATGCTGGCCGGGATGCAGGGTGTGCCAAGTGAATTGTACGACGCCGCGCGCGTGGATGGCGCCGGACCGGTGCGGATGTTCTTCAATATCACTGTGCCAATGATCTCGCCGGTCATCTTTTACAACCTCACGCTTAGCCTCATCGGCACTTTCCAATACTTCACCGTCGCCTATGTGCTCAAAAACGGCACCGGTGACCCCGGCAATGCCACGCTGTTCTACAACCTGTATCTGTATAAGGTCATGTTTACCTACAATAACATGGGTTACGCAGCAGCGCTGGCTTGGTTGCTGTTTGTCATTGTGCTGATGCTGACGGTCATCTTGTTTGGCACCGCCCGCCGCTGGGTGTACTACGAAGCTGAACGGTAACCATGACCACTACGACGAATCTTCTTCCTTTCAGCGCTTCTTCGAAATATGCGGCTCAGTTGCGCCGCCTGATCGCTACAGGAACCGTCACCCTCCTGGCCATAATGCTGCTAAGTGTCTACCTCATGCCGATGGCGTATATGGTCGCCACCTCGCTGAAAGACAAGGCACAATTCACCGAGACAAGCGGCCCGCTCTGGCCGGCGCGTGAAGCGACTTTTACCTACCAGGGCCGGGAATACCCCTTGTACAAAGTGCCGACGGAGGATGGAGTCAAAGAATGGGCGCTTGTCGAAAAAGGCCGCGAACAAAGTTCGTTCATCGATCCGGCTAATCCCGAAGCTGGCCTCATCGAGTGGCAGGGGCGCTGGCGCACCCTGGAGCGTGCCTGGGTGTTCAGCCCGCGTTGGGAGAATTTCTCCACCGCCTATAGGTTGCTCGACTTTGGCCGCCTGCTTCGTAACACTCTCGCTATCGCCCTGACCGGAACCATCGGCACGGTGCTCTCCTGCACGCTGGTGGCCTATGGCTTCGCGCGCTTCCGCATCCCGGGTAAGAACATTATCTTCCTCATCCTGCTCGCCACTATCATCCTGCCGCCGCAGGTCACGCTGGTGCCGACCTACGCTGTGTTTGCTCGCATCGGCTGGGTGGGCACCTGGCTGCCGCTCATCGTGCCGCACTTCTTCGCTAACGCCTACAACGTCTTCCTGCTGCGTCAGTATTTTCTCACTCTGCCGCGCGAACTCGACGAAGCAGCTATGATGGATGGCGCCTCGCCGTTCCGAGTCCTGATTTCGGTCATCCTGCCGCAGGCCATCCCCGCTCTCACCGCCGTTTCGCTCTTTCACTTCTTCTGGGCCTGGAACGATTTCTTCGGCCCGCTGATCTATCTTGCGGCCGAGCCAGAACTTCAACCCATCTCAGTCGGCATCCAAGTCTTCAACTTTATCTACGGACGTGAGCCACATATGATTCAGGCGACGGCGATTATGGCTCTTGCCCTTCCCGTTGTCCTTTTCTTCCTTTCTCAGCGCGTCTTCATGCAGGGCGTCGTCATTACCGGTGTAGAGAAGTAGGGGGCGGATGTGAACTCTCATCCTTGCTCCTTCGCGATGGATGCAAGCAGAGGGCAGCTTTACCGCGTAGGCATAGCGTGGTGGTTGCTGTTATTGTGCGCCGCCTGTACCCTTGCCCCAACGGACTCAACCACAATCCCTACGAACACGCCGCTTCCCACACCCACGACCGTTCCCACCGCCATTCCAAATACGCTTTTTGTGGACGCCGCCTATCGCCTCGGCCCTATCAGTCCCCTAGTCTATGGTACGAACTACGGCCCATGGATTACCGTGCCTTACGAGCTAAAGTCGCAGGCCATCGCCGCCCGTCTCACTTATCTGCGCTTCCCTGGTGGCGCGTATGGCGACAACAATGATTTGCAGACCTATCAAGTGGATCAGTTCATCGCCCTCGCCCGTGAGCTGGGCGCAGAACCGGCGATCAGTGTTCGCCTCAAAAAGGGTACGCCGGAGCAGGCCGCCGCGTGGGTGAATTACACCAACATCACCCATGATTACAACGTCCGCTACTGGAGCATCGGCAACGAGCCAAGCCTGTATGCGGCAACCGACCGGATGGATTACGACACGCAGCGCTACAACGCCGAGTGGCGCGAGTTTGCGCTGGCAATGGAAGCCGTTGACCCGAATATCCTGCTCGTCGGCCCGGACACGCACCAGTTCACCGCCGATCCGGGCGGCAGACCTAAAGACGTGAACGGACGCGACTGGCTGCGCGAATTTCTGCTCGCCAACGGCGACTTGGTGGACATCGTTGCCATCCACCGCTACCCCTTCCCTAAGCATCCCGGCGACCCCCCGCCAACCATAGATGACTTGCGCGCCAACAGCCGCGAATGGGAGGAAATCATCCCGGCCCTGCGCGCTCTCATCCGTGAAACAACCGGGCGAGACCTACCTGTTGCCGTCACCGAAGTGAATTCCAATTGGTCATTCGCCAGCGGTGGTGAAGCTACACCTGACTCGTTTTACAATGCCATCTGGTGGGCCGATGTACTGGGACGCCTGATTCGGCAGGGCGTATTCATCGTGGCGCACTTCAACCTACAAACGAATCCCGGTAGGGGAGGGTGGGGCCTGCTTGCCCGTACCGAAGTCCGCCCAACATACTACGTGTATCGGCTGTATCAACACTTCGGTGACGAACTGATTTACGCTTCGTCCGACGAACCGGACATATCCCTCTTCGCTGCGCGACGCGCCGATGGCGCGTTGACATTGATGCTTGTCAACCTCGGCCCACAAGCGGTTGAGAAACCATTGATGATCGCCAATTTTGTGCCCGCCGCTTCCGCAGAAACCTATCTCCTTGATGAGGTACACGCCGCCGAACTTGTTGCGCCGACGCCGATAGGTGTTTCCACTATCGTGCGCCTCCCGGCTCGCTCTGTGACCCTGCTCATCGTTCCACCCTCTTAGGATGCCGCCAGAGCTATGCGCCGTGCGCTGCCTGCCCTTACTTTGGTCGCCCTCGTCTTGGCTGCATGCACCTCAACAACGCCAAAACCAATTCTCATGCCAACCCGTCAGCCCGCTTCCACTCCATCCGGCGAGTCCGTTCGTCTCATGACTCTGCCTGCTGCCGCATGGTCGCGTGGCATTGGCGTGCCTTACGAAAATCCGGGCCGCCCCCGCGTGTCGTATCCCATGATTGACGATGGCCCCTGGGGCGGCGTCCCGCTCGGTGGGCTGGGCGCCGGCGCCATTGGCCGGACCCACCGCGGCGATTTCGCCCGTTGGCACCTGGACCTCGGCACCCATCGCTTCGAGAGCCTGCCTGCCAATCAGTTCTCGGTCTTTGTTTCGCAAAATGGGCAATCGCAGGCGCATGTCCTCTCGCCTCTTCGCCCGGAGATATTGAATGACTGGAACTGGGACATGCCCGTCGGCGCAGGAACCTACTATGCCCTCTTCCCCAAAGCATGGTTCGTTTACGACTGGGACGCGCTCCCCGTGCGACTCATCCAGAAACAATTCTCCCCCATCATCCCCGGCAACTATAAGGAGAGTAGTTACCCTGTCGGCGTGTTTGAGTGGACGGTCGAAAATCCCACCGACACGCCGCTCACGCTCGGCCTCATGTTCACCTGGCAGAACCTCGTCGGCCACGATTGGGGACAGGACCTCAGCGGCGGCAACTACAACTTTGTCGTCCGTCGCGATGGGTTGACCGGTGTTGTGCTTACGAGAGAGGGTAGTACGGTGACAGAGGAGTGGGATGGTGAGTTCGCCATCGTTGCTTCCGACCAGCCCGGCGTAATCACGAGCTACCGCACGCGCTTCCCGCTTACGAACGGCGCAGATGTGTGGGCCGACTTCGCTGCGGACGGCAGGCTGGATGACGTAGATGATCGCACGCCGGCTGACAAATGGGAAATCATCGTCGGCGCGCTGGCCGTCACCACCGAACTAGGCCCCGGCGAATCCCGTGTCATCCCATTCGCGCTTGCCTGGGATTTTCCTATTACCGAGTTTGGCACGGGGACACAATGGTACAAGCGCTACACCAAATTCTTCGGCACAACCGGGCGCAATGCCTGGGCTATTGCCGCCGAAGCGCTTGCCCATTATCCGGAATGGGAGGCAGCCGTTGATGGCTGGCAGCAACCCATTCTCGCGGACGCTTCCCGACCCAATTGGTACAAGACTGCCCTCTTCAATGAGCTTTATTACCTCGTGGACGCCGGTACACTGTGGACCAACGGCCAACCCTCCTCCCCCAATGGGCGAGAAGTCGAGGAGGGAGTGGGCCGCTTCGCCTTCCTCGAATGCTATGACTATCCCTTTTACAACACCTTTGATGTTAACTTTTATGCCTCGTTCGCGCTCATCATGCTTTGGCCCGAACTAGAGAAGAGCATCATCCGCGACTTCGCCGCGACTGTGCCGCATAGTGACCCCGAACTGGTGGAGATTCAGGCCAGCGGCATAAAAGCGCCACGTAAACTTTCCGGCGCGGTTCCCCACGACCTCGGCGGCCCGCCCGAAGATCCGCTCCTACGACCCAACTATTATCGCTTTCAGGATATCAATATCTGGAAGGACCTCAACAGCAAATTCGTCTTGCAGCTCTGGCGCGACTATGTCTTCACCGGCGACCAGTCGCTCATTCATGATGCCTGGCCTGCCGTTGTCCAGGCGCTCGACTATCTGCGCACCTTCGACCGCGATCATGACGGCCTGCCCGATCACGACGGCCTGCCCGACCAGACTTATGACACTTGGCCGATGACCGGAGCCAGCGCCTACGGCGGCAGCTTGTGGCTGGCCGCGCTCGAGGCCGCAATTGAAATGGGAAAACTCAAGGGAGATACTGAACATGTCACCCGCTATTCCGAGTGGCTGGCTACGGGCAAGGCGTCGTTTGAGGCCAAGCTGTGGAACGGCAGTTATTACCGCTACGACTCTGGTAAGAGTTCACACTCCGACAGCATCATGGCCGACCAGCTTGTGGGGCAGTGGTACGCTGACGCCACAGGGCTTCCGCCCATTGCGCCGGCAGAACGTATCCGTTCTGCTCTGCGGACCGTATACGAGTATAACGTGTTGCGCTTCGCCAACGGTGAGATGGGCGCAGTCAATGGCATGAGGCCCGATGGCGTAGTGGACGAGTCGAGCGAGCAGTCTCATGAAGTGTGGACGGGAACGACCTATGCGTTGGCAGCTTTCATGCTTCACCGCGGCCTGACCGAGGAGGCCTGGAAAACGGCATGGGGCGCCTATAACGTCACCTACAATTATGGTTATTGGTTTCGCACACCGGAGGCCTACGACATTCACGGCAATTTTCGCGCCAGTATGTATATGCGCCCGTTGAGCATCTGGGCGATGGAACATGCACTCACCGCCGGTTCCGGACGTTGAAGCACAATCCGGCTCGGGTGGCCGAGCTCTCCGGGCACCGACCCGGCCAACTGCCTTAGGCTTTTTCAAAGCAGCTTGAAGGTGGTTACGGCGCAAGTGGGCACCTGTGCTGGCAAGTGGGTAGTTCTGAACCAACTTGGCCCTTCCAACCCGCTTAAAACCACTAGCAGACTTGTTGGTTTGAAAATAGTCCTCTTCTAAGCAACTCGCACATATAACCTGAAAGCGAGTTGTGCCTTCTCTCCCCCTCTCCTCACAGTAGCTCTGTTCGACAACAACGTTACCAATAGTTGAACAATATTGGGGTCGTTGTCGCTGGCTGACTTCCATGGGGCATGTAAGCAACCATTGGTAAACGCCTCGAGCAACCAGCCTCTCTTGAGAGACAAAACACTATACGCAACTTACACGCAATTTACACGCAATCTTCATTGCCACAGAAAGTGCAGAAACTATAATGTCCAAAAATTGGAATTTCTCGATGGACGCTGAACGTGCCCTTCTGGCCGGGTTCCTGCAGACTCTGGCGCGCCGCTATCTGTTGTTGGAGTATGGTTTGCTCGAAAGCGTCAACGACCTGACGAAAAGCGAATTCCAAACTATGGAGTTGATTGCCCTCGAGGGAATTACGACGGTCAGTGAGTTGGCTAAGGCAGGCAAGGTGCCGATGAGCACGGCCAGCTGGCATGCCAATCGCCTGGTGGAGCGAGGCTATCTGGTCCGCCGGCCTGACCCCGACGACCGACGGACGATCCGGCTGGAGCTTACCGCAAAGGGGCGCAAAGTGCTGTCCGGGCTGAACCGGGCCTTTGAGGCCATGGCTGCCGAATTGCTGGCCGGCGCCACCGCCTCGGAGCGGAAGGTGCTGCTCAAGCTGGCCCAGCGCCTGACGCGCGAGTTGCCCCCGTAAGCAACCTGAACTGCACACCGGCAACATTTTTTCGACAAACTGATCCATGAGATAGGCCGGTGGGCTTTTTGCTGCCCGTTGACCAACCACGAGGAGCCTATGAGCACTTTTTCCTCACCAACAACTGCTGTTGCATCTTCCCGTATTCCGCTGGGGCTTAAGGTTATCTTCGCTATCGGCAGTCTGGGCTTTACGCTGCTCATTTCAGCCATCAGCTTCTTCTTGTTGTTCTTCTACACCGATGTGGCCCTGGTCCCGCCGGCACTGGCCG
>JANWXR010000460.1 GCA_025057205.1 Anaerolineales bacterium
AGGGCGTGGACGAGATTGTGCCGGTGGACGTGTACGTGGCCGGTTGCCCGCCGCGCCCCGAAGCCCTGATGCACGGCATCCTCAAGCTGCACGAAAAGGTCAGGAAAGAAAAACTCAAGACCTGGGCCTAGGAATTTTGGATTGTGGATTCGGATTGAGGATTGGGTCATCAATCATCAATCATCAGTCATCAGTTTGTCCGCTGCCCAATGTCACACATTGAGAGAACAATCGTTGCGCTGCGGGAGCGTTTTGGCGAGGCCATATCCGGGGTGGCCGAATTTCGTGGCGAAACGACCGTGACCGTCTCCAGCGATGCCATCGTCGAAGTGCTCCACTTCCTAAAAGAGTCGCCAGAGCTGGGCTTCACCTTTCTGGCCGACCTGACGGCCTACGACGATTTGCCGCGCGAGCCGCGCTTCTACGTGGTCTATCAGCTCCGCAATCTGGAGCGCCTGACTAACTTGCGCGTCAAGTGCGCGCTGCCGGGCGACGACCCGCGGCTGCCCTCCGTCACCGGTGTACACCGCAACGCCAACTGGCCGGAGCGCGAGCTGTTCGACATGTTCGGCATCCAAATCGAAGGTCACCCAGACCTGCGACGCATCCTCATGCCCGCCGACTGGGTGGGCCATCCGCTGCGCAAAGACTATCCGCTCGGCTACGAAGAAGTGCAGTTCACGTTCAACTTCGACGAGATTGACCGGAAGAAGCCTTACGCGAAAGAGTAGTCAGAAGACGG
>JANWXR010000461.1 GCA_025057205.1 Anaerolineales bacterium
GGGAACGTGCCGCCCCTTCGACTACCGCTTCGCTTCGCTCAGCGTCCGCTCAGGGTGCGGCTGACATGTTTTGCGTGTACACAATCTGTGACCATCAAGGGCAAGGCCGCCGGAATACCGTAAAATAGGGGCGTGGCAAGCCGAACGCTCACCCGAATGCGCGAGCGGATTCGCGCCCGGCAGTATGTGATGACCCTGCATGCCGAAGAAGAGATGGACAACGACGGATTGACCATTTATGATGTGGAGAGCGTGATCCTCACCGGCGAGATTATCGAACAGCAACGGGACCGCAAAAGCAGGGAACGCAAGTACCTGGTGCGCGGGCAAACCATAGACGGCGAGCACACTGCCGTCGTCGTCAGCAAATTCGGACCGACCGGCAAACTCGTTATTCTCACAGTCTATGTCGAATAACATGAAGACACGAACTGTCACTTGCGATAGCTGCGGCCGCCGAGGGGCGCAAATCCGGTAACTGATCCGCAGCTAGGGGAAAGGGGCCAGCCTGCTCGTCATCGAGAACGTGTCGGTCGTGGTCTGCCCCCACTGCGGCGAAAGCTATTTGACCGCGGAAACGCTGCACGAACTCGAACGGATTAAGCTTCACCGGCGGAGCCTGGCCAGGCCCAGGCAGGTCGTGGTCACAAGCTACGTGTAGAGGCAGGTGGAAACGACCGTGGCGTAGGCTGTGGCCTTGCGATTCGTAACACGGCACAGGTTGCTATTCCTGCTCCGCTGA
>JANWXR010000462.1 GCA_025057205.1 Anaerolineales bacterium
GAGCACGCTGCCGGATTGACCGGCCCATTGCAGATTGATGTGCTGCCCGGTGCCTCGCTGACCGCGCGCCGGCGGGCCGAGATCATCGCCCTGTGCTCGCGCGCGTACGACGAAGACTTCTCCTCGCCGTTCGACGAGTTTGCCGCAACCACGCCTGTGCTCGCTTCTGCCGGCAGGCGCCGGGTGAGCCACGCGCTGTGGAGCGAGCGCCCGGCGCAAAGGATTGACTCCTTTCCTCAGCGCTCTTCGCGCCTTTGCGATTCAGATGGGCTTTGTTCAGTACGCTCATTCGTGTCCCTGCGCGTTCATCCGCACCCATTCGTGCCCATTCGTGTTCATTCGTGGACTCCCAAAACCGCACCGCGTCAACTCGCCAGAAACTCGCGAAAGACCTGATTACCCAGAAGCCGCCCGACCCGCGTGAGGCGCGCGCGCTCGCCGTCCCACTCGATCAGCCCGCGTTGCTGTAACGACCGCAGCTCGCGCGGATAGCGTGCTCCAAGCGACACACCGAAGCGTCGCTCGAACTCAGCGCTCGATACCCCCTCGCGCACCAGCCGCATCCCCATCATCATCGTCTCGCCCATCGCGTCCTCCGGCCCCAGCCGGGTGCATTCCGAAACGGCAGGCGAAAGCGGATAGGGAGGATGCTCGCCCGACTCGATTCGCCGGATGTAGGCGCCCGGCGCCAGCACGTTCGAGTAGCGCAGCCCGGCCGCATGCCCGTGCGCGCCCGCGCC
>JANWXR010000463.1 GCA_025057205.1 Anaerolineales bacterium
CCCCTCACGCGCGTAGAATTCACCGTTGACGAGACTACACTTCAATCGAGGCCCAACCAACCATGACGTACCAACTCGTGCAAGTGCCTGCCGACGGCGAGAAGATCCGCATCGAGGACGGCAGGCTCATCGTGCCCGACAATCCCATCATCCCCTTCATCCGCGGCGACGGCACCGGCCCCGATATCTGGGCGGCCAGCGTGCGCGTGTTCGACGCAGCCGTGGCGAAGTGCTACGGCGGCCGGCGCAAGATTCACTGGATGGAGGTCTACGCCGGCGAGTCGGCGTTCCGACGGTTCGGCGATTGGCTGCCCCAGGAGACCGTGAATGCCTTCCAAGAGTTCTTGGTCGGCATCAAAGGACCGCTCACCACGCCGGTTGGCAAGGGCATCCGCTCGCTGAACGTGGCGCTGCGCCAGCTGCTCGACTTGTATGTGTGCTTGC
Organism: Anaerolineales bacterium; assembly: GCA_025057205.1. Classification (GTDB taxonomy): domain Bacteria; phylum Chloroflexota; class Anaerolineae; order Anaerolineales; family UBA6663; genus JANWXR01. The sequence goes on from JANWXR010000463.1 coordinate 445, forward strand.
GGCCGGTCAAATACTTCAACGGCGTGCCCTCGCCGGTCAAACACCCCGAGAAGGTGGACATGGTGGTCTTCCGCGAGAACACCGAGGACATCTACGCCGGGCTGGATTTCGAGGCCGGCGGCCCCAAAGCGATGAAGCTGCTGAACTTCCTGAAGACCGAGATGCCGGAGGAGTTCAAGAAAATTCGCTTTGGCGCCGAGGCCATGGATCAGGTCGGCGTAGGCATCAAGCCGATCAGCAAGCCCGGCACGGAGCGACTGATGCGTGCGGCGATCGAGTATGCCTTGCGCTTC
>JANWXR010000464.1 GCA_025057205.1 Anaerolineales bacterium
GGCGCGGCGCTGCTTCTCCAGCAGGTCATAGGCGAACTCGCTCTTGAGCAGATCGGGCGCGTAGCAGAAGTAGGCGATGTGCGCGCCGGCGGCCACCGCCTCGCCCACATGCCGAATGCCCTCGACGAGGAACAGCCCGGTCTCATCGCGCACCTTGCGCTGCTGCAACCGGCGCGCCTGTTTGATGTCCGGGTTGCGAGGATTAGTGAGGGTTGGAGATTTGCGATTGGAGTGTTGTGATTTTGGATTTTGGATTTGGGATTTTGGATCGGCCATGACGGATTGATTTTACCTGCCCGATTTTCCCGCCGTGAGGGTGCACGCAAAACATGTCAGCCGCACCCTGAGCGGACGCTGAGCGAAACCGAAGCGGCGATCGAAAGGGCGGGCACGTTCCCTAACAACCTCTGCGTGCACGTCCGCCGTGGGGGTGTGTTGCATTCCGGCCCGCCTTGCGGTTCAATAGTCGCATGACCCTTAACGTCCACCTCCTCGAAGCTTTTGAACCAACCGTCATTGAGGCCCTGCGCGCGCAGCTCAGCCCGGACATCCGGCTGACCGACGGCGCGGAGGTCCCGCCGGATACGCACCTGCTGGTGGCCGGCTCGGCGGAGCGGGCGCACCTCAGCGCCAGTCCGCAGCTGCGCGCCGTCATCGTGCCGTACACCGGCATCGCGCCCAAACTGCGCGAGGTCATGCTGGAGTTCCCGCACGTGGCGCTGCACAACAGCCGCTG
>JANWXR010000465.1 GCA_025057205.1 Anaerolineales bacterium
ATAGTCGCTGTCGGTGAGCAATTCTCTCAACTCGCCCGTGGCGGCGTCGGCGGCGAAAAGCGTCTTGTCGTTGGCGAAGTACAACGCCTGTTCCGTGATGAGCGGCGCGCTATCGGACGGGAGCTGCACGTTGCCCTCGCGCGGCGAGACCGTGTTCCACACTAGCTGTCCGGTCGTCGCGTCCAGCCGCTGCAGGCAGAGCACCGGCCAGCCAAAAATCATGTAGATGTCTCCATTCGGAGCGAAGTAGAGCGGTGTCGTCCAGTCGGCATAGCGCGGGCCAAAGGACGGGTCGGAGGTGCATTCCGGCTTGAAGGTCTGGTGTGCGCCGCTGGCCGGGTCGAAGACGTACAGCAGGCCCTCCGTCTTTTCATTGCGGTCCATGAAGGCCGGGCGGCCAGCCAGCACGTACAGGCCGCGCGGCGTGTCCTGAATGGCCTGGAACGTCCACAGCGACCGGCCGGTGGCGGCCTCAAACGCTTGCAACGTGCCATCGTCGCTGAGCGCGAAGACCTTGTCGCCGATCAGGCGGATGCACTCCCGGCAGATGTTCAGGCTGACCTCGTCGCTTAGCGGCGCTTCCCAGGCGATTGCGCCGCTGCCGCGCCGGAGGGCGATGAGCCGCGCCTTGTTCAAGACGATGACCAGCTCGTTCGTCGCCAGCAGAGGCGTTTCGTACAGCTCGCTGCCGAGCGACTCGCTCTGCCAGAGCAACTGGGGCGAAGCGCCGCTCAG
>JANWXR010000466.1 GCA_025057205.1 Anaerolineales bacterium
GAATCGCTCGGCGCTTTTCGGCAGTGCGTTTCCAATGGCAGCGGCGAGGTAGGAAAGGAAACGATGGGATTCATTGTCCCCTTCATCGAGCGTGAGCCAGGCAAAAGAAGTGTTTGCCTGAGCCAGCCAGTCGCAAACCAGGGTGGTCTTTCCGTATCCCGCCGGCGCGGAAAGCAGGCAGACGGCGAAATCCATTGCTGCGTTCAACGCTTCCAGCAATCGCGGGCGATGCAGCAGACGCCGGGGCAGCGCAGGCGGGCGGAGTTTGGTGGAGAGCAGTCTCACTGCATTTGGATTATAGCGGCACAACTGGATGGGCCGTTTTGAAAATAGGGCGCTTCGCTCGCTTCGATTTCGACCCGAATTCGACCGCTATGGCGCGCAGCAACGCCCACTATCTGTTGTGTGCACGCAAAGGTTGTCAGGGAACGTGCCGCCCCTTCGACTGCCGCTTCGCTTCGCTCCGCGTCCGCTCAGGGTGCGGCTGACAGGTTTTGCGTGCACACGATTATCTGTTCTCCGGCTACAGCGGTGCCAGCACGGTGGTGCTGCGGTTGGGTTGCTATTCTATGTCAGCGGAGTTGCTTACAGACTAGGAGCGGCTGTCCGTCGGGTAACGAAAACACCGTAGCCCAATGAGCTACGGTGTTCTGGAAGTAGAAGTAGCGGGGGTTGGATTCGAACCAACGACCTCCGGGTTATGAGCCCGACGAGCTGCCTCTGCTCTACCCCG
>JANWXR010000467.1 GCA_025057205.1 Anaerolineales bacterium
GCGTAGTCATTCAGGAGTTCTCCGACTTCCAGTGACCGGGCTGCCTGCAATTTGCAACCGGCGCGGGTCGTCGGCTCAAGGACGAGTACATCAATGCAGGCAAGAGCGTCAGGTTGGAGTATTACCACTTCACAGTAGTGGACACCATCGTGGGCGGAAACGAGTCGCGCAATGCGGCCCGCGCCGCCGATTGCGCCGCCGAGCAGGGACGGTTCTGGCGCTATCATGACCTCCTGTTTGCGAACGTGCAGGGCGAGGGCGTCGGCTCGTTCCGCGACGCGCGGCTGCGCGCGATGGCCGAGGCTGCCGGCTTGAACCTGAGTGAGTTCAATGCCTGCTACGACTCCGGTCGCACCGCCGCCTCGGTGGACGCCGATATCAATCGGGCGCGCACGTTGGGCGTCACCGGAACACCCACCATCTTCATCAACGGACAGCGTGTTTCGGCAGATTACAATGCGATCAAAGCACACATAGACCAGTTGCTGGCCTCGCCCTAAACTTGACCCGCAGCCTGCTTCTGCCTACAATCCCGCGCCGATGAACCGAGGTCACACCCTTTGCCCTGGGCTGCGCCGCAGCGCCCTTTCCCCGATTGCCCGGAGCCGACGATGAGTCGGCTCTTTTTTGTCCATGACCAGCCCGCACCTGTCCGGCCTGATGTTCTCTATCTCGAACGCCGCACCGACCTGCCCATCATCGGCGCGGGCGGCAGCCTGTGCCTCGATGTC
>JANWXR010000468.1 GCA_025057205.1 Anaerolineales bacterium
GCGGCTCTCCGGCGCGCTCAACAAGGGCGAAACCTATGCCAACTGGTACGACCCCAAACTCGACGAGATGATTAACCAGGTAGCGGTTACCATAGACACGGAGAAACGCGCCGAGCTGTATCGTGAAATCCAGAAATACATGCGCGAGAATCCGCCCTTCGTGTACCTGTACTACCCGGAGGCCTTCGAGGCCGTGCGGACGCGCGTGCAGGGCTACAAGCCCCGCTCCGCGGAGAACTACTTCCTATGGGAAGTGTCGGTGAGTGATTAGCGCTTCCCGCTGAAGGTGAACACGTAGTGCGTATTGCGGAGTGCATCCGCGCTTACGCAATACGCACTATGCAATACGTAATACGCAATACGCAATACGCAATACGTCTCATCATGTACCGTCATATCGCGAACAGCCTGTTGCAGTCGCTGCTCGTCCTGGCCGGCGTGCTGGTGCTGGTCTTCTTCATGGTGCGGGCTACCGGCGATCCGGCGGCGGTGATGCTGGCGCGCGAGGCCTCGCCGGAGCAGGTCGCCGCCTTTCGCGAGAAGATGGGCTTCAACCGCCCGCTGTACGTGCAGTTCGCCGATTTCGTCGCCCGGGCATTGGTCGGCGACTTTGGAGATTCGCTGCACTACCGCTTGCCCGCGCTGCCGCTCATTCTTGAGCGATTGCCGTACACCGTCTATTTGGCGTTGGTGGCGCTGCTGATTGCGGTGACGGTAGCGCTGCCGCTCG
>JANWXR010000469.1:0-416 GCA_025057205.1 Anaerolineales bacterium
GGCGCGTCTCTACGCACACAAACACATGCCCACCCCTCCATTCCTCGTCTTTCACCCGACGGTGCACGCCGCGCTTGACGCGGGCCGCCCGCTCGTCGCTCTTGAGTCTGCCGTCATTTCTCACGGCCTGCCCTGGCCCGATAACCTCGCGCTGGCCCGCCGCCTGGAAGCCACCGTCCGCGCGGCCGGGGCGGAGCCGGCCACCATTGCACTGCTGGACGGGAAGGTGCACATCGGCCTGAGCGAGGCGCAGCTCGAACACCTGGCCACGGCCAAATCCGTGCTTAAGGTCAGCCGCCGCGATTTTCCCGTGGCGTTCGCGCAGCGGCGCGACGGCGCGACCACGGTCGCCGGCACGATGATCGCCGCGCACTGGGCGGGCATTCGCGTGTTCGCTACCGGCGGCATCGGCGGCG
>JANWXR010000469.1:441-729 GCA_025057205.1 Anaerolineales bacterium
CATCCTCGACCTGCCCGCCACGCTCGAATGGCTGGAGACTCATGGCGTGCCTGTGGTCGGCTACCAAACCGATGAGTTCCCGGCCTTCTATTCACGCAGCAGCGGCTTGAAGCTGGAAGCGCGCGCCGACTCGCCGACAGAAGTCGCGGCCCTAGCGCGCGCGCTGTGGGATTCGGGGCTAGGCGGCGGGATGCTGGTGTGCGGGCCCTGTCCCGCCGAAGCCGCTCAACCCGCCGACGAGATGGAGCGCGCGATTGCGGCAGCGGTGCAGGAAGCGGAAGAGCGCGG
>JANWXR010000046.1 GCA_025057205.1 Anaerolineales bacterium
CCGGACGGTGCGACTTTGGCCTGCGGTTCAGCCGGGCCCTGCGTGGCAGCCGGGGTGCAGGCCGCCAGCGCCAACGCCACAGCCAGCCCAAGGCTGAGGGGGGAGGAAAGGCGTTTCTTCATCATAGGTCTTCTCCTTTTGTGTCTCTCGCAAAGAACGCGAAGGCCGCCAAGCCTTGTCAGGCTGCAAGGCCGTTGGCGATGCGAACGACGTTGTCCTTATAGGTCACGAATATTGGCAATTCCGTCGCTACACGTAGATTGTTTTTCGTCAACTCATATGAGGGCAGGGCCGGGTAGACCGACTCCAGCTTTTTGTGGATTCGATAGGCCAGGTCAACGACGGTCTTCGTAATATCGTTCTCTGTCATCTTGACGATCTTAGCAACAGACGGCGCCTGTTCCGTTTCTCGGACGCTTATCTTAGCAAACTTGGCGAGAGATCACCCTGCGCGGCGTTCCAGGCGCTGCGCGATGAGCAGCGCAACCAGCACCAGTGCAATCCAGATTGTCGAGAGCGCGTTCAACTCCGGCGTGGTGATGCGGCGTAACAGGCCATAAACATAGATCGGCAGGGTCGTCGCACCCGGGCCGGTGGTGAAAAAGGTGATTACGAAATCATCCAGTGAGAGCGTGAAGGCCAGCAGCGCACCGGCCAGCACCCCCGGCGCAATCAGCGGCAGGGTGACGCGCCAGAACGTACGCCATTCGTCGGCGTACAAGTCCTGTGCCGCCTCTTCCACCGACTTGTCGAAGCCATGCAGGCGCGCGCGCACTACCAGCGTGACGAACGGCACGCTGAAGACGATATGCGAAATGATGACCGTGCCCAGCCCCATCGTCAGTCGGGCGTCGGGCGGCAGGCTAAAGGTGGTGTTGATGAAGCGGAAGAGGGTGCTGAACAACACCAGGATGCCGATGCCCATCACAATCTCAGGGATGACGATGGGGATGTACAGCAACGCTTCCGAAAACGTTTTGCCCGGGAAGGAGTAACGCTGGAGCGCCAGAGCCGCCATTGTGCCGATGATGGTCGAGAAGAAGGTGGACGTTAGAGCAATGGTCAGCGTGTTCTGCGCTGCCGACATCAGCTCGCGGTTGCCGGCCAGTGCGCAGAACCAATAGAACGGCCCGCACGGCTCACGGTTGACCACCCCTTCAAAGACAACGTTCGTGCGCGACGAGTTGAACGCGAAGACGACCAGCACCACGATGGGCGCGTACAAAAAGAAGTACACGGCCAGCGCAGCGATAATCAACCAGGGGGAGCGTTTCTTCGTCATCTTAGGATCGCGCCGGTCGCAACCGGCCGGCAACGGCCTATCGTGATTTAGGCCGAGACAATCTCTTCTCCAAACCCAAAGCGCCGTGTATAGAAAATCGTCACCACCAGCGTTAGCGCCATCAGGATGAGAGCCGCCGCCGAGCCAAAGGCCGCGTCGCGCGCATCCAGGAACTGTCGCTGCACCAGGTTGCCCACCAAGATCACCTGCCGTCCGCCCAGGATGTCCGCAACGATGAAGGTGCCCATGACCGGGACGAAGACCAGGATGGTGCCGGCCACCATGCCGGGCACGGCCAGCGGCAGCGTCACGCGCAGGAAGGTGCGCAGCGCGTCCGCCCCCAGGTCTGCCGCCGCCTCGAAGAGCGAATCGTCAATCTTCTCCAGCGAGGTGTAGATGGGCAAAATCATGAACGGCAGGAACTCGTAGATCATGCCGACCAGCACCGCGCCGTCGGAGGGATACAGGTCAAGCGGCTGGAAAGGCAGGCCGAGCAGGCTCGCCCCCCAGCCAAGCAGGCTGTTGAGCACACCCTGGTTACGCAGAATCATCAGCCAGGCGTAGATACGGATGACAAAGTTCGTCCACAGCGGGACCAGCACAAGAAACAGGAACAGGTTACGGTAACGCGGCGAGGCCCGGGCAATGAAGTAGGCCAGCGGAAAGCCGATGACGATGACCGCCACCGTAGTTTGCAAAGCCAGCCATAACGAACGCAGGAGGATTTCGAGATAGAGAGGGTCAAAGCCGGTCGGCGTAATCCCCAGCAGCCGCCGGTAGTTGTCGAACGAGAAGCCATAAATGACGTTGCCATCCGGCGAACGCGAGCCGAAGGAAGTAATCACCACCAGGATCAGCGGGATGATGAGCAGGCCGATGATCAGGGTCATGACCGGCGCAATGAGCAGCAGGCCGCGAATGTTGTCACGCGAGAGACGCAGGAACATTTGAGTTTGCCTCACTCCGTCAGCACGCGCGCCGGCGTCTGGTCGAAATACACGCGGACCTCGTCGCCGCTGTTGGCGAGCGGGCGCGAGAACGGGTCATCGTTTTGCTCGCGCACCCGCACGCGCTGGCCACCGGCCAGGCGCACGGTGTAATGCGTGTCCGTGCCGATATACACGACTTCTTCGACGCGACCGACGTACACGTTGTGCGCGCCGTCGTACGGACGCAGGGCCATCTTCTCCGGGCGGATGGCGACAAAAACCTGCTGGCCGCTCACCAGTGACTGATCGGATTCGGCGTGCGCCGTCAGCCCACCGGCAAGCAGTACTTCCACCTGCCGCCCGTGCTGGTGAATGACCTTGCCCTCCAGCAGATTGGTCTCGCCGATGAAATCGGCTACGAACTTACAGTTGGGCTTTTCATAGATTTCGTGCGCCGGGCCGACCTGTAGGACGCGCCCGCCGCTCATCACAGCGATGCGGTCGCTCATCGTGAGCGCTTCTTCCTGGTCATGGGTGACGTAGATGAAGGTGATGCCGACCTCACGCTGGAGGCGCTTCAGTTCGAGCTGCATCTCCTTGCGCAGCTTCAGGTCGAGCGCGCCGAGCGGCTCATCGAGCAGCAGCACTTCGGGGTGGTTGATCAGGGCGCGGGCCAGCGCCACGCGCTGCTGCTGGCCGCCGGACATCTGCCGGGGCCGGCGCTTCTCAAAACCCGGCAGGCGCACCATCTCCAGCGCTTCCTTCACCCGCTTCTCGCGCTCGGCTTTGGGAACACCCTTCATCTCCAGGCCGAAGGCCACGTTCTCGCCGATGGTCATGTGCGGGAACAGCGCATAGTTCTGAAAGACGGTGTTGACCGGGCGCCGATAGGGAGGGGTCTGGCCCATAGGGCGACCGTGGATGTACACTTCGCCTTCGGTGGGCAGCTCAAAGCCGGCAATCATGCGCAGGCTGGTGGTCTTACCGCAGCCGGAGGGGCCGAGTAGGGAGAAGAACTCGCCGTCGCGGATTTGGAGGCTGACATTCTTGACGGCGTTGACGATTTCGCCGGACGGGCCGGGGAAGCGCTTGCTGACGTCGCGCAGCTCGACGGCGTATTCGGGCATCTGTTCTCCTGACAGGTGGATTGCGCGGTATTCTAAAACATTCTGGGGTCGCGTCAATCGCCTGTCGTCTGCACATGATTGCCGTGCGTCGGTTCGCGGTCCTTAAGCTGGGCTTGAACTTCAGGCAGTAGACTGCTCGCGTGAAATCCCGGTTGACCCTGCTCTTGGCTCTAACCCTGGCGGCCTGCACGCCGGTGGCCGCGCCGCCCCTCACCGGATCGCCGCCAGCTCTGCCGCCTCAGCCGGCCACCGCAACGCTCGTCCCCATGCCCACACCCCGCGACACGCCCGGACCGCGAACCCTGGCCGACCTCATCGCCGCCGATCCCCAGCTGAGTCGTTTTGCCGAAGTGCTCGAAGCTGCCGGCTTGCGTGATGAGCTGGCCGACCCGGCCCGCCGTTGGACTGTCTTCGCGCCGGCCAACGGCGCCTTCGCCGCCCTCTCGCCCGAGCGGGCGGCGCGTTTGCAAGACCCCAACCTGCTGTCTAACGTGCTGCGCTATCACCTGGCGCCCGGCGCTTATCCCGAAGAGGAGCTGGCGCGCGTCGAACGATTGGACACGGAGTCCGGCGAGCCGCTGCCGGTGGTGGGCGATGCGGCAGAGACGCCGCTCGTCGGCCCGGCTCGTATCATGGGCGCGAGCGTGCCGGCCGCCAACGGCGTGCTCTACGTGGTGGATACGGTGCTGTGGCCGCTGGCCGGGCAAACGCTCCTGGAAGTGGTCAACAGTGACTGGCGCTTGAGCGAGCTGAGCCGTGCGGTGGAGCGGGCCGGCCTCACCGACCTGCTTTCGGAGCCGGGGCCATACACCCTCTTCGCGCCGACCAACGAAGCCTTCGCTGCGCTGGGTCAGCAGGAAGTGCAACTCCTCTCCAATCCGAAGGTGCTGCGCTCGGTGCTGCTCTACCACATCGTCAAGGGCCTGATCACCGAGGAAGAAGCGGCCAACATCGAGTGGACCTTCTCCATGCTCGACCAGCCCCTGCTGTGCAACGTGGACGGCGACCTGTGGGAGGTCAACAACTCGCAGATCACGGTCTACGACCTGCGCGTCGCCAACGGCATCCTGCCTCACGTCAACGAAGTCCTCTTTCCCCCGATTGACCTGACGACGCTGCCCTGAGGCTATCACTCGGCTGAAAACGGAGCCGGGCAGAGCAGCGCCAAGGCCTTATTCACCCCGTTGCCGGCAGGGTCGCTGACCACGACTCCGCAAGACGCTGCGGCGCGCCGCTCCATGGTAGGGGAGTATAATTGCCGGCGTGACGTCCCCACCTCATTTGAGCGCCTCTGAAAAACGCCGGCAGCGCCTATTCGCAGCGTTGGAGCAGATTCTGCACCGTCTCCTCGCGCACGATTCGCCGGAGCGTGTGATTCTGTTTGGGTCGCTAGCAAGCGAGGCAGTAAGCGAATGGAGCGATCTGGACTTAGTCATTATCAAGAAGACGGATAAACCGTTTGTCCAGCGTTTGCGCGAAGTGGCCTTACTTTGCCGCCCGACAGTGGGGGTGGATTTTCTGGTCTACACGCCAGAAGAGTGGGCACAACTTATTGCCGACCGGAATCCGTTCGTTGTAGGCGAGATTCTGCGCCGGGGCATAGTTGTTTACTGGACTTTGGCAAATGGAACTTTTGGTGCCAGATATGGCGGCTTACTGCTTTGCCCGACCGCCATATCTTGTGTCCGAGCCGGGATTTGCCAGACTCCAGTTGTTTATGAACGCCAGCCTGCCGGCACCATGGCTGTCCCGAGCCGCTGAGGATTTGGCTGTCGCGCGTCTGGCCGTTCGTGAAGGCCGTATCCTTCAGTTCGTGACCCGGCACTTGCAGTAGCTTGTGAGCGGAGCAAGGATCATATTCCGCATTCCTGCCCAAGCCAGCCAATTCACGGTTTAGACGTACGACAACATCCATAACCTCAACCTGGCCGTACGCAGCTATACCGGCCGCACCATTGAAAAAGGCCTGCATGCTCTTAGAGAGCCATTGAGATGTCGGCCCTCTCCCTCAGCCTGCGCGCTTTGCGCCACCCGGTGACGTTGTTCAGCCTCGGCCTGTTATTGCTTAACGACCACCTATTCAAGGCAGCCGCGCCCTCGGCCCTCACCGGCAAGCTGAGCGACTTTGCCGGCTTGTTCTTCTTCCCCTTTCTGCTCACCGCGCTGCTCAGCCTGCTCACGGATCGCCGGCGCATCCCCGCCCGCGCAACATTCGCCGCGTCGCTGGCAATCACGGCCATCTGGTTCACGCTGATCAAGACTGTGCCGGAGGCCAATGCGGCCATGCGCGCGCTGCTGGCCGGCTTCCGGGGCGGGCCGGTGCAGATCATCCTCGACCCGACGGACTGCATGGCGCTGGTGATGCTGCTCCCGGCAGCCGGCCTGTGGCGCAGCCTGGAGCGCGCAACCGCACCACAACGACCCGGCTGGGGGGCGTTGCTGGCTTTGAGCCTGGCAGCTTGTGCGACTCTGGCCACGCCGCCCTGCCCACCGCCGGTTAGGGTGGAGAAGCTCGCTTCCGATGGTGTGAACGTTTACGCCCGCCTCGGCTCCGGCCACTATTGGGACACATCACCGATATTGCGGCAGAGCACAGATCAGGGTCGGAGCTGGGGCAACGCGCCCGGCCTGACCTTAGAGATTTCGTCCACGCTGTTCTCTGAAGTGACCTATCCCGTGCTCGCCTGCGCGCCGGACGATCCCACTCACTGCTATCGCCTGCCCGACCAGAGCCGCGTCGAGTATTCAACGGACGGCGGACGAACCTGGCAGCTCGCCTGGGAACTTCCCTGGGGACGGCTCCAATACATGAAACGCTATCACCTGATTGGCTCTTGCAGGGGCATCGCAGGCGTAGACGCCCGCCTCAACGACCTGGTGCTTCTCTCCAACAACGGACAAGTCACCGTGATCGTGGCGATGGGCAATGAAGGAGTTCTGGTGCGCGAGCCGGATGGACGCTGGCAGCGCTACGGTCTGGGCTATGGGGCCGAACCAACGCCGTTCTCGGCCTGGTCGGAAGGCGCCCTGGCGCTTTTCTTCAAACCCATCTGGCCGGAAATTGCCGTTCTGCTCATCCTGACGCTGCCGGTCTTTCTCGGCGCCAGCCTCTGGGTCTGGACGACCTGGAGCGCCCGCACCGGGCGCGGCAAAGTGGTGGTTGTGCTCGGCTGGATACTCCTGAGCGGTGTGCTGCTGGCGCTCGGCTATTTCGTTGCCATCGCAATTCAAATGCGCACTACGGAACCACGTTATCTTGAACTGGCCTTGATGCTGCCGATGTTTTTCGTGGCCGGTTCCTTCCTCGCTTCACCGCTCACCTGGCTCTATGCCGGCGCGGTGGTGCTGGCGCTCGGGCTGCTCTGGTGGCGCGCCACAGCGCAGACGCCTCAGCCGGCGCGGGCCGCTCAGGCGGGCTGGGCCTGCCTCGCCCTCACGCTGCAACTCTGGCTGGCCGGCTTGCCCTTCGTGCTGTGGGTTTTCTGGGTCATCCCCTGGTACGAGCTGGCGCTGCTCAGCGCGGTGGTGCTGGGCATAGCGGTGCTCCGGCGAGGCCTCCGCAACATCCGGGCCAGAACGCAGGAAGCGCTCGCAGTATAATCTCAATGTGTTCCCCATCCTCGCCCAACTTGGCCCGGTTACGCTCTACACCTACTCTATCCTGCTCAACCTCGGCCTGGCTTTAGGGCTGGCCTGGCTGTATGTGACCGCGCCGACAGAGAAGAAAGTCCGCCGGCTTGACATTGGCATTGCTGCCATCGTCGGCGGTCTGCTCGGCGCACGGCTGGTGTACGTCGTCGTCAACGGTGGATACTTCCTCACGAACCCGGTTGAGGCGCTGATGATCTGGCGCGGCGGGCTGTCGTGGGTGGGTGCGGCCGCCGGCGCGCTGCTCGGCGCGGGCTGGTGGGCGCGCCGCCTCGGTGAGCCGCTGCTTCCCGTGCTTGACGCTGCCGCCCCGCCCATCGTGCTGTTGAGTACGATCACCTGGGGCGGCTGCCTGGCCGCCGGCTGTGCGTACGGCGCGGAAGTTGCGCCGGGCCAGTTGCCGGCGTGGTTCGCCCCTCCCGCGCCCGACCTGTACGGCCTGTCCGTCCCGCGCTGGCCGACGCAGGCGCTGGGCATCGGTTGGGGCGTGTTCTCCCTGCTGGCGGTGTTTGGGCTGCGGCGGCAGCGCTGGCCGGAGGGGGCGCAGGGATTGTACGCGCTTGGTTTGGTAGCCCTCGGTGCTTTCTTCATCAGCTTTATGCGCGGCGACCCCATGCCGCTGGTCAACGGCCTCCGCCTCGACGTAGTCGGCAGTGCGCTCGTGCTGGTCGGCGCAGCCGCGGCCTGGGCGCTGCGAGTCCGGAGTCGCACATCGGTGATCGTAGAAGGTAGCGATTAGAAAGCAGCGATAGCCGACTACACCCAGCGCGCCGAGGAAGCCGCCGCCTTCGGCGATAAGGGTCTGCAAGTGCAGCTCGAAACCATCGTCCAGGACGAGACCGGCCATAAGGAAGAGACCGCGCGCATCCTGCAGGAATGGCCACTCTTAGGATTTCAGAGTTTGGATTGCAGATTTTAGATTGAGTGTAACTGCTCAGGTCATAATCGCCGATAGGCTGGGGAATCCGCAGATGTCACAGGTTGTCACAGATTCTTTTCTGCGAAAATCTGCGTAATCTGTGGATCAATCAGACAGGCTGAGCAGTTACGATTGAGTAAAAATCCAGAGTCCGCAATCCACAATCCAAAATGGGAACGCTGAACATCAACACCGACCTGGCGCGTCGCATCCTGAGCGACTTCATCCGCGAGGAAATCAGGCGCGTCGGGCGGCAGCGCGCCGTGGTCGGCCTGTCCGGCGGGATCGACTCGGCGGTCTCCTGCTACCTGGCTGCCGAAGCGCTTGGGCCGCAGAATGTGCTGGCCGTGCGGATGCCCTACCGCACCTCTTCTCTTCGCCGGAGTCGCTCGAACACGCGCTGCCGCTCATCGCCAAGCTCAGCAACCGCACCGTCGGCTACGACTTTTTGTACCTGCGAGACTGGGGAACGTGACAGGGTGACACGGTGACAAAGCATTAGGGTAAATCATCCCAGCATCCTGTCACCCCTTCACCTGCTCACTGCTTCAGACTTGAACGCCAAACACTCCTCCCTCATCGCCCTCTCCCACCGGAACTTCCGGTTGTTGTGGTTCGGGCTGCTCATCTCGATGTCCGGCTCGCTGATGCGCAACGCCGCCATCCTCTGGCACGTCTCGCTGCTCGTCCCCGAAGACCGGAAGGCGCTGGCGCTCGGTGTCGTCGGCCTGGTGCGCGTCCTCCCCATCATCGTCTTCTCCTTCATCAGCGGCGTGGTGGCCGATGCCGGCGACCGGCGAAAGGTGATGCTCGTCACCAACAGCGCGATGCTCGCCGTTTCGGCAACGCTGGCGGCGCTTACGCTGGCCGGCCTGGATTCGCTCTGGGCGGTGTACGCGCTGGCGGCGCTCGGCGCGGCCATCGGCTCCTTCGATGGGCCGGCCCGCCAGGCGCTCTTCCCCGCGCTCGTTCCGCGCGAGCACTTGCCCAATGCCATCAGCCTCAACTCGCTCATGTTCCAGACGGCGTCCGTGCTCGGGCCGATGCTGGGTGGCCTGATCATCGCCGCAGCGGGTGTGGCCTGGGCCTACGTGTTCGATGTGTGTTCGTTCCTGTTCCTCCTGGCCTCGCTGCTGCTGATGCGCGACGTGCCGCAGCGCCCGGCAAGCGAGCGCAGCGAGATCAGCCTGCGCGCCGGCTGGGAAGGTTTGAAATGGGTGTTCGGCCAGCCGCTGATTCGTTCATCCATGCTGCTGGATTTCTTCGCCACCTTCTTTGCTTCGGCCACGGCGCTGCTGCCCATCTTCGCGCAGGACATTCTCCGGGTCGGCGCGCAGGGCTACGGCCTGCTCGTCTCGGCCCCCGCCCTTGGCGCGATGCTGACCAGCGTGGCGATGGTGCCGCTGGTGGAGCGCATCGAACAGCGTGGGCGCGTGCTCTTTGCCGCCGTCGGCGTGTACGGCCTGGCGACCATCGTCTTCGGCCTCTCCACTTCGTTTTGGCTGACCTTCGCCTGCCTGTTCATCAGCGGCGCAGCGGACATGGTCAGCACCGTGCTGCGCAACATCATCCGCCAGTTGCACACGCCCGATGGCCTGCGCGGGCGCATGACGAGCGTGAACATGATGTTCTTCCTGGGCGGGCCGCAATTGGGCGAGCTGGAGGCCGGGCTGGTGGCGCAGGCTTTCGGCCCGGTGGCCTCGGTGGTCTCCGGCGGTGTGGGCTGTTTGCTGGCGACGGCATGGATCGCCTGGCACACGCCGCAGCTGATGGCCTACCGACGTGAACAAGCCGCTCTGGCGGCAACGGATGGCTCTATTGAAGAAAGCCCATTTGAACCGCGAAGATGCAAAGAACGCTAAGGAAAAGAGGAGCGAATCCTTTGCACTCTTCGCCGCTTCACGGTGAGATCGTAGTTTTTGCAGTGGAGTCACGGATTGAAGTTCGGGAAACGAGGGAAAGGGTTCGGGAAATGGGGGAAAGATGGGAAACGGCGGGAAACGCCTTTCCTGTCTTTCCTCCACTCCCTTGCTTTCCCATGTTTGAATGAAGCGCGCTGTCTCTGTCAGCCTCGGCTCCTCGAAGCGAAACAAGATGGTCGAGCTGGAACTGCTCGGCGAGCGCGTGCGGCTGGAGCGGATCGGCGTGGATGGCGACATGCGCCGCGCGGCGCAGCTCTTCCGCGAGCTGGACGGCAAGGCCGATGCGCTGGGCGTAGGCGGCGCCGACCTCGGCCTGCGCGTGGCCGGGCGCTGGTACCCGCTCTATTCCGTGCAGCCGCTGGTGCGCGGCGTCAGGCGCACGCCCGTCACCGATGGGGCCGGGCTGAAGAACACGCTCGAACGCCGGGTCGCGCCGTTCATAGACGCGCGTTGCGGGCCGGTCACCCCAAAGCGCGTCTTCCTCACCGGCGGCGCAGACCGCTGGGGGATGACACTCTCGTTCCACGAGGCCGGCTACGAGCACGTCTTCGGCGACCTGATGTTCGCGCTCGGCCTGCCGCTCCCCATCCGCAGCTTGCAGACGGCGCAAACGGTGGCTGCGCTGGTGCTGCCCATCATCGGTCGCTTGCCCTTCCGCTGGGTGTATCCTACCGGCGAGAGGCAGGAGCAGTGGACGCCGAAGTTCGAGCGGTGGTATCGCTGGGCGACGGTGATTGCCGGCGACTGCCACTACATCAAGCGCCACCTGCCGGCGCGGCTCGACGGCCAGATCATCTGCACCAACACCACCACGCCCGAAGAGGTCGAGCGCTTCCGGGCAGCGGGCGCGCGCTGGCTGGTGACCACCACGCCCATCATCGAGGGCCGCTCCTTTGGGACGAACCTGCTCGAAGCCGCGCTCATCGCCCTCAGCGGCCGGCATCGTCTCCTGAGCGACGCCGAACTCGAAGCGTTGATTGACGAGCTCCAGCTACAACCGACCGTGCAGGATTTGACGACGGCAACGGATGGTAACGGATGTAACGGATAGCAGCGGATGTAGCGGATGACTCTGCTGTAAAAAAATACGATCTCACCGCGAAGCGGCGAAGAGCGCGGCGAAAAACGCAAAGGATTCGTCTTTCGCAGATAGTCACAGATTTTCTCTGGCAATTTGCGTCACGTGCGGATAAAAGAAGGATGGCTGTGCGGTCACGTTGAAAGTTAGATGAGCAACCCGCAACCTGTGACCTTCAATCCACAACCCACAACCAACCGCCCCATGCCGATTGTTGATGCCCTCGTCGTCGCCGGCGGCGTACCCGCGCCGAACGACCCGCTCTACCCGCTCACCCGGGGCCGGCCCAAAGCCCTGCTCGAACTCTCCGGTCAGCCGATGATTCGGTGGGTGCTCGACGCGCTGGCCGCAGCGCAGACGGTGCGCCACATCGTCGTGATCGGCCTGAACGAATCCGACCTGGAGACCGACCGGCGCGGGCCGTTGGCTGTCCTCCCCGCCCAGGGCAACATCGTGGACAACCTGGTCGCCGGCGCAGCGTGCGTGCGCGCCTTCGATCCACCCCCGACTCACCTGCTCGCCATCAGCAGCGACATCCCGCTGGTCACCGCCACAGCCATTGATTGGGTGGTACGCGCCGCGCTGGAGACCGGCCATGACGCTTACTACACCGCTATCCCGGCGGAAGCAATGGAGCGCCGTTTCCCTCATGCGCGCCGCAGCTACTTCCGCCTGAAAGAAGGCCGCTTCGCCGGTGCCGACCTGCACGTGATCGGGCTATCGGTGTTCGACAGCCATAATCCTCTCTGGCACGACATTTTGGAGGCGCGCAAAAGCGCACTGCGCGTCGCTGCGCTGGTCGGCTTCGATGCTTTCGTGCGGCTGGCGCTGGGGCTGGCCAGCGTCCCGTGGGCAGAGCAGCGCGTGCGCGAGCGGCTCGGGCTGAACGGCCGGCTGCTCATCTGCCCGCACGCCGAAGCCGGGATGGATGTGGATAAGCCGGAGCAGTATGAATTGGTGAAGAGGGAGTTGGAGGGGAGGGGTGGGAAGTAGAGACTCTCGGTTCGCCGTGTGCACGCAGAGGTTGCCGGGGAACGCGTTGCCTCTTCGACTGCCGCTCCGGCTTCGCTCGCCGTCCGCTTAGGGTGTGGCTGACATGTTTCGCATGCACACAATCTGCGCCATCCGTGCTCATCTGTGTACCACCTCCTACTATGGCCAAGAGAGCCTTTCTCTTTTCTCCGCGTTCTCGGCGCGCTCCGTGGTTGAAAGCGTTATCCCGAACCCACGTTAGGGCGAATTCCACAATGGTTTACGGTGCCTCATAACCGCAATGGGCAAAGCAGGCCTGAGCATCTCGCGGCGTGACGGCCCGCAACGCTTGTGCCAGGGCCTCGATCTCCATCTAAGCCTCAAAGTTCGCTGTATTTACATCGCTCCTTCAAAGACCCACGGGGCACTCACGCCTTTCAGCCCCGGGCCGCAACGGTCGTATAGTGCGCCCCCGAACACCCCGCGGCGTGGCTTCGACCACACGTTGAGCTGGGGCAGCCCGGCCAAACAGACGGGGTCAGACCCAGAGGGATGCCGCTTTCGTCGATGAATTTCAGCTTTTTCGCCACGGCGGCCAGCTTCGGAACCACCGCCTCGGTAAAACTCTGACGCAAAGCCTTCACTCGCGGCGTCTCGCGCTGGCTATCGTTTTTTCGTGGCGAGCCGAGCACCTGAAGCGTCCGGCACATCATGCTGCGGCTCGCCACGATGCCCTAGGCCTCGGCCACCTGCCGGCACAGCTCGTCCAACGTCGCCTCCGGCTGCTTTTGGACAACGGCCCGGATGAAGTCATCACAGGCCGCCAGCGTGCGTGGCGGCGTGGCAGTGCCGAAGATTGGCCGGTCTCGTGCCAGCGGCGCCATCATTTTTCGACGGTGGACAGGCTGACTCTAAACGTCTTGGCCACTTCGGCCTGGCTCTGTGTGCCGGCCTGCAAGGCGGCCAGGACACGCTCGTGTAAGTCTTGGGAGTAGGCGTTCATGGCACCCACTGCCGTGCAAAACAAAAAGGCGAGAGGGGTCTCTCGCCTCGGCATTGCACGCAAGATGTTCACTTCACCCCTGTGTCGCTTTCATCCGCGCGTTGACGTACTCCACCGCCTGCCCGACGGTCGTAATCTTCTGCGCGTCCTCATCCGAAATCTCACTGCCAAACTTCTCTTCAAACGCCATAATCAGCTCGACCAGGTCAAGCGAATCCGCCTCCAAGTCCTCGCGGAAGCGGGCTTCGGGTGTGACCTTCGCAGGATCCACACCCAGGCGATCCACAACAATCGCCTTGATCTCTTCGAACGTATCAGCCATGGGGGAGTCTCCTTTGTATGTTCAGTTCAGATGAGGGCGTCGGCCGGTCTGGCCGGACGCCCGAATTGTAGTTTTGACCGGCAAGTTGTCAAGATACAAGTGTGCGCCGATTGACACTGCTCTCGCCGAATTGATAAGATTGGCTGCGCGCCACCATCTCTTGACGGTTATAGAAACACATTCTGATGACGAAAGTTACGCCGGCTGCTGTGCAGGCAACGTCCCGGCGCAAAGCCGACCACATCCGCATTAACCTGGAAGAAGACGTGCGCTCCGGCCTGACCACCGGCCTGGAGCGTTACCGTTTTATCCACCAGGCCGTCCCCGAGCTGAACCTAAGCGAGGTGGATACGCAGGTGGAGTGGTTCGGCAAACGGCTGAGCGCGCCGCTGCTCATTTCTTCGAT
>JANWXR010000470.1 GCA_025057205.1 Anaerolineales bacterium
TCGGCCTCGGGGAGGAGCGCGGCGCGCTGCTCGAGCTCGCGCCCGAGCTCCGGGCCGGACAGACGCTGGCGGAGGCGCTTGGCTTGCCCGATGCGGTGCTCGAGCTCAAGGTCACGCCCAACCGAGGCGACTGCCTCAGCCTTCGTGGCCTGGCCCGCGAGGTGGGCTGCCTCTTTGGCATCGCACCGCGGCTGCCCGCGTCCGAGCCGGTGGCGGCGACGGCCGAGGCGCGGCTCGCGATCCGGCTCGATCCGGGAGCGGGATGCCCGCGCTACCTCGGGCGCGTGGTCGAGGGCCTCGATCCCGCCGCCTCGAGCCCGTCCTGGCTGCGCGAGCGCCTGCGCCGCTCCGGGCTGCGGCCGATCCACCCGGTGGTCGACGTGACCAACTACGTGATGCTCGAGCTCGGCCAGCCGCTGCACGCCTTCGATCTCGCCGCCCTCGCCGGCGGCATCCAGGTGCGCCGCGCCCGGCCCGGGGAGCGGATCCAGCTGCTGGATGGCCGCGAGGTGGTCCTCGACCACGAGCTGCTGGTGATCGCCGACGACGACGGGCCGGTGGCGCTGGCCGGGCTCATGGGCGGGGCGCGGAGCCGCGTGCGCGAGGGCACGACGGCGGTGTTCCTCGAGAGTGCGCATTTCGCCCCCGAGGCGATCGCGGGGCGAGCGCGGCGTCTCGGTCTGGGCACGGATGCGGGTCATCGCTTCGAGCGCGGCGTCGATCCCGAG
>JANWXR010000471.1 GCA_025057205.1 Anaerolineales bacterium
TGGCGGCGCACGAATTCGTCGCGCTGACTGGCCCGTCGGGTTCGGGCAAGAGCACGCTGCTCAACGTGATTGGCTTGCTCGAGGCGCCCGGTGCCGGCCGGCTGTGCATCGATGGAGCCGACACCACCCAGATGTCCGAAGCCCAGCGCACGGCGCTGCGCGGGCGCACCATCGGCTTTGTCTTTCAGTATCACCACCTCTTGCCGGCCTTCACCGCGTTGGAAAACGTCCTGCTGCCGGTGCTGGCCGCCCGCGGCAGCGTCGAGGCAGCCGATGAAGCCCGGGCGCGCGCCCTGTTGCAGCGTGTCGGCCTGGGCGCGGCCATGGGCAAACGCCCTGGCGAGCTGTCTGGCGGCATGCAGCAGCGCGTGGCGATTGCGCGCGCGCTGGTGTTGCAGCCGCGCCTGCCTGATCGTCACGCACGACCCGCGGCTGGCGGCGCGCTGCGATCGCATCGTCGAACTGGTGGACGGCCACATCGTCGCCGACCGCCGCACGGCGGCACCGGCGGTGTCCCAGACTGGGGGGACTTCAGGGGCCATGGAGCAGTTTCAATCCACACCCGGCTGTTAGGCCGGATGAGCCGCGATGATTTGGACCTCGCGGACTACAAGGCGCTGCAGGATGCCTTTCGCGCCATGCTGGATCAGGATGGATGACCTGTGGGCGGGCGCGGCGCTGCTGGCGCGCTGGTTTCGCTTTCAGCCGTCCGAAATCGACGGGCTG
>JANWXR010000472.1:0-470 GCA_025057205.1 Anaerolineales bacterium
GAGTATAGACTCGGTTAGGATGTCGGTCAACGCTGATGCAAGTATCGTGCCAGGCGGGGAAAGCCAAACCGGTAGCCGGTGCCTCTGACCACCGACTCGCAAGGGGACGGGGAAAGCAGCCGGCTCATCGCCTGCCGGGAGGATGCCCGATGCGCTAAGAGCGCTTACGGCACGCCACCGATGACGGTAGCTGCTGCCATCTCGATTGTGCCGTTGCTGTCATTCGACAACGTCGCCCCAGCGTCGCGACGGCCATTGAGGATGTTTCACCGCCGAGTCGCAGAGCACGCGGAGTTCAAGGAAGAGCTCTGCGGTCTCTACTCTCTGTGGTGCGTTTTTTTGGCGCATTTATT
Source organism: Anaerolineales bacterium (assembly GCA_025057205.1). Classification (GTDB taxonomy): domain Bacteria; phylum Chloroflexota; class Anaerolineae; order Anaerolineales; family UBA6663; genus JANWXR01. Next base: position 354 of record JANWXR010000472.1, read on the forward strand.
GTCATAATTATGATAGGCGATGCCGATGATGGTGCCGGCAGCCTTGCACCGAGGGGTTACAACGAAAGCCCAAACAGGGAGTGTGCACGCAAAGGTTGTCAGGGAACAGGCCGCCCC
>JANWXR010000472.1:479-725 GCA_025057205.1 Anaerolineales bacterium
CTTCGACTGCCGCTTCGCTCAGCGTCCGCTCAGGGTGCGGCTGACATGTTTTGCGTGCACACAACAGGGCAACCACTTGAAGAAAAGCCAGGCCAATGCACGCCGGTCATCCTGCTATGGATGGCGACTACTATCCAGCCGCCCTGTCTGCGGGTACGGTGTCCGCTCGCGGTCGCGCGACTTTTCGGATCACCGCCGCCAGCTCATCGAGGGCTTGGTGCTTGGAGACGAAGGCAGCTGCGCCGG
>JANWXR010000473.1 GCA_025057205.1 Anaerolineales bacterium
AGACGCCGGCGGCGGCGACTTTGACCAGCACTTCGCCGGCGCGCGGCGGCTCGAGGTCAAGGGTCTCGACGCGGAAGGGCTGGCCGGGTTGGTAAAAGACGGCGGCTTTGATTTTCATGTGAGTTTAGGGTGACACGAATGGGCACGAATGATGACGAATGGGTACGAATGAGGCTTGCATTTCCTTCATGCGCCTTTGTGCCCGGTAGGTTCGGTTAACACGAATAGGCACGAATTGAAGCGAATGAACACGAAAGGGATGTTGCTCGAAGCGGGGTTCTCCCGTGTGCTGTGGATGGCAAAATGCTGCCATGCGTTGCGGAAAACCGGGCAGATTATAGACCAGGTTGTTGTAGATATAGACGTTCTTGTTCGGAACGTGTGCACGCAAAGGTTGTCAGGGAACATGCCTCCCCTTCGATTGCCGCTTCGCTCAGCGTCCGCTCAGGGTGCGGCTGACATGGTTTGCGTGCACACTTCGGAACGGCTATCGCACTCGTGCCGTTATCCATTGCGGTCGTCCCCCAGCCGCGCTGCACAAGATATTGTCGGCAGCGTTCTCGCTCCGGGTCGCCGAGCCGACTCTCGTTGTTCCGAATATGACCGGGTTGCACCGCCACGAAGTCAATGCTGTAAGCGAATAAGCACATCCTCGTGTTCAGAATGCCTTATGCAATACGCCGCATATAGAACATCAATGCCAGGCGAGAGCACAGCCAGTGCAC
>JANWXR010000474.1 GCA_025057205.1 Anaerolineales bacterium
CACTCTCTCCGCCCAGACGCCATGCCTCACCCGATGTCCATCGCCGAGTTCGCTCTCTAAAACTAGCACCAAAGGTTTCTATTCTCACCGGAGAAAGATTGAAAGATAACTGGCCCAGAAGCTCCATCAGGTTGTAAATCGTGATCGCAGGTTGGGCAGGCCGAACCCGTGTAAGGAAGCGAGTGTTGCTTGTCTGGCGCTTATCGGCCTGAAAGGCAAATGCCAGCAGTAACACATCCGTATCTATGACAACCGCGACCATCCCCGAAGCCATTGCCTGGTCTCGTCAAGCGTTCCGCTCATTGATTTTGCCAATTCGGCGCGAATTCTATCGGCCAGCTTCCGGCCACGCTGAATGGCGACTGAATCGGTGCGTGCGCACACAAGTCGCACGCCCGTCATCTTGGCCAACTCATCGCGCAATCGGCGCTACTCCGACAGCGGCAAAGCGCGGGCTTCGGCAAGCAAACGCAGATATTTACTCCCGGATTTTCGATGCACATGCGCGGCCATCGCTATCCTCCAATTCAATTTCGAGGACAATTATACGTGAAGGGGCGATGGCGCCCCCACCACCTGCGCCGGCGCGGTCTCGACCACGCCGCTCAGGTCATAGGCCAACGCACCGTTGATGCGCACCGGGATTAGCTCGCCCACCGGCAACTCGCCCTCGATGATGACCAGGCCGTCCACTTCCGGCGCATCGCGGTAACTGCGGCCCAC
>JANWXR010000475.1 GCA_025057205.1 Anaerolineales bacterium
TCCAAAGCAAAGGGCAGGCCAACACCGCGTCCACCTGACGCCGCTTCGCTGCGCTTCGCGGCGCAGGTGAAGCGCAGGTTGGGCGCGCTCTGAGAATCAAGCTTGGTTGCAATATGTCCTGTATGCGTGGCTTATGGATAACCAGATGGCGGATTGGACTGAGGAGCGATGAGCACATCAACCCGCAGACGATAACTATCACTCTGGCTCGAGCCGCTAAACGAGTAGACCTTCACTCGATATAAACCGCTCTGCGTGACATAGACCTGAAGCGACTCGTCCTGGTTGCCAGATCTATTTGCCCGACCAAGCAAAGCATTTGATGGGCTATATATTTCGATGTCGTAGTCGGTTCCCGGAGGAATGCTCTGTAGGAGAGCTCTGATATACCGGGCTTGATTTGGCGGCACTGAGACCGAGAACTGATACCAATCTTGATCGGAAGTCGTCCAGATGTACGACTCATACCAGCTACTTAGTGCGATGGAGTAGGCTGTGCTGAATGAATTATTGGGCTCGTATGTGTCAGTGGGTTGCTTGGTAACGAGGGGCAAGTAGATAAGATGACGCCATAAGGGATAGTTGTAGTCGCGATATGGCCAGGGATCACTAGACAACGATCCATTCCATCCATATGGATCAACAGGTACCCACTGGCCGCCAATAAAACGTTGTACTTCAAAATGGAGATGTGGAGTCCAGGCTAATCCCGTCATTCCGCC
>JANWXR010000476.1 GCA_025057205.1 Anaerolineales bacterium
CCGACACGCCTATCCCCGAACTGGCGCGGCGTGTCGTCAACATCGTCGCTGCCAAGTCGCAGGGCAAGCCGCCGACGGTCGAGGGAGTGCAGGATATCGTCGAGATGGTGTTGCAGGCGGCTGGCGAGTTCGAGGCTGCCAAGCGCTACATCCTCTATCGCGCCGAACGCGCCCGTGAGCGGGAGCGCCGCCCGATCCCCGAACACGTGCGGCGCGCATTCGACGAGGCGCGCGTCTACTTCCCGACTCCGTTGCAGCAGTTCCAGTTCTTCGACAAGTACTCGCGCTTCAACTACGAGCTCGGGCGGCGCGAGACCTGGATCGAAACCGTTAATCGCGCGGTCGACTACCTGTATGAACTCGCAGGCGACCGCCTGCCGCGCGAGACGTATGAGCGCATCCGGCGCAGCATTCTCGAAATGCGCGCCATGCCGTCGATGCGCCTGCTGGCGATGGCCGGTCCCGCTGCGCGGCGCAATTCCGTGGCTATCTACAACTGCAGCTACCAGCCGGTCGAGAGCATCGACTCGTTCGTTGAGGCGCTGATTATTTCGATGGCTGGGTGCGGCGTTGGCTTTTCGGTCGAAAGCCGGTATGTCGAAAACTTCCCGCGCATCAAGCGTCAGACCGGGAAACCGCCAACGACGTTCGTTGTCGAGGACTCGGCGGAAGGATGGGCGGACGCGCTGCGCTACGGTCTCGAAACCTGGTTTGAGGGCG
>JANWXR010000477.1 GCA_025057205.1 Anaerolineales bacterium
CTCCTTGATCCCGGTGTGTTCCCACACCTGGAGCGGGCCGAACAACAGGCCGATGGCCAAAGCGACAAAGGCAATGATAAAGTGCCAGCTCGCAATCCGATTTTCACGGGCAAACGACAGGGTCATGTCCGCCTCCATTAGGGTTCGACGATGATCTTGGCGAACATCGTGTGATGGCCGGCGCCACAATATTCATGGCAGATGACGACATGCTCGCCGGCGTTCTCGAACTTGTGCGTCAACCGGGAGACCTGCCCGGGCAGGATCATCATGTTGATGTTGGTGCCGGTGATCTTGACGCCGTGTTGCACGTCGGTGCTGGTGAAGTAGAACGTCACAGTATCGCCGACTTTGAGCCGAATCTCATTCGGTGTGAAGCGCCAGGCCTGCGCCAGGACATAGGCGTCGTATTTGCCGGGGGCCAGCTCACGCAGGCCCGGCTCGCCGAAGGGCGAGACGCCCGGCGTCGCCACGGTCTTGGGGTCCACCCGGCCAAACTCGACCGGCAGCTGGATGCCGTAGCCGAAGGCCATAACCGTTACGGCGATCAGCAGGCCGGCCAGCATGGCGATGGAGAAGCCGATCCAGATTTTTTCGTAGCGGTCTATGTGGATCATTGCGTCACTCCTCGCGACAACGCGGTGAAGTAGGCGCTGCCCCACAGCGCGATGATGATGAGCAGGTAGATGAGGACGACGGCGATCGTCCCCTGCGGCGC
>JANWXR010000478.1 GCA_025057205.1 Anaerolineales bacterium
TGCCGTCCATCACCGCGATGCCGGACGAGTCGTAACCGCGATATTCCAGGCGCCGCAGGCCTTCGAGGATGATGGGGGCCGCCTCACGCGCGCCGATATAGCCGACAATGCCGCACATGGTGTTGTCTCTCCTGTTCGAAGTGAGTTGTGCAGTTGCAGATGGTCAATGACGGCCGGCAGCGCCGGTCATGGCGCACCGTGCCATTCGCCGCTGGCGATTTGCCATCTGCCGTTTGCCACTGCCCAAGCCTTATCCCGTCGTCGCCGGCGGGCTTATCGCTCAGGCTTGTTGTGGGCTGAGGCGCCCGGTGGGGGAAGATTGGGGTCGTGGCCAACCCCGGCGGCTTCCGCTGAATCCTCGCTTTTCTGGACAGTCATCAGTTATCAGTCTTCAGTCTTCAGTCATGAAGAACACTTATGACTAAAGACTAAAGACTGAAGACTGCCATTAGCACTGCCCTGCGGCAGGAACCGCCACCTCGTCTCCGCGTTACGTTGCAGTTTGCTGCGCAGCGTAACGGGCCATGCGCTGATCTTCCCCAAGACGTTGGTGTTACCCGATGGCGAACCTCCTTTTCTTGAAATACAAAACGCCGGGCGCGTTACGCCTTCTTTATAACGCGCCCAGCCTGTATCGGGAAATGGGACAGTGGAACCAGCCGGCGAAACGGCGCGCTCAGGCCTTCAGCGCCGAACCGGCCTGGCGCTTCAGTGCTC
>JANWXR010000479.1 GCA_025057205.1 Anaerolineales bacterium
AAGATATGGCGGTCAGGCAAGGCATCAAGCCGCCATATCTGGCACCAAAAGTTCCATTTGCCAAAGTCCAGTTGAGTTAGCAACACGAATGGCCACGAATGGTAGCGAATGGGCACGAATTAGGCTAGCAACACGAACGGGCACGAATAAAAGCAAATGGGCACGAATTAGGCTAGCAACACGAACGGACACGAATAAAAGCGAATGAGCACGAATAAAGATGAACGAGAGTTGCTAACGGACAATGCGTTTGTATTGAAGTTTCTCGGCGCCGAAGTTGAGCAGAATGGCCAGCCGCAAGTTGGTCGCAGCCAGGTAATTCAATGCTTGAGCTTCATGACGCGGATGAAAGCTGGAAGCGACTTTGGTTTCGACAACGATTTGTCCCTCGACAATGAAATCAGCTTCGTAGTTGCCGACGATCACGCCGCGATATGTCACAGGCAGACTCACGCCGGTTTCAAAGTGAATGTTGCGCAACGAAAACTCATGAGCGAGGGCGTTGGAATACACCTTTTCCAGATAGCCCGGTCCCAATTCTGAATGAACGGCCATTGCTGCGCCGATAATGGCATACGACAACTCCTTGAAGAGTATCTCAGCCATAGCGGTCGTCCTTTCTACTTCTCAGCCCTCGCTTAGAGCGATTTCCAGCTTGATTTACGGCAAGGCGTGCAAAATTCGAGCTATTTTCAGTGAGTTTCTACTGTGGAGCC
>JANWXR010000047.1 GCA_025057205.1 Anaerolineales bacterium
GTCCAGCGCGGCCCACGCCGAGCCGGAGTCCCACGCGCCGTGCGGCCCGCCGGTGAAGGCCCAAACCTTGCCCGGCTCGAACGGCAGCGCCAGCTCCGGCTGGACGAGGCCGGGCGGGACGAGCGGCTCCTCGGCAAAGCGGAAGGGGTTGCCGAAGAGCGAATCATAGGTTGCGCGGAAGCCGCCCTCGCCCACCAGCTTCAGCCACTGCTCGCGGCTGGAGACGCGCGCAAAATAGTTCTGCACGCCGACCGTGCCCGCGTTCAGTCCCGGCGCAATAATCTTCAGCCCGCCCGTCTCGAAGGTGAAGGAGACCAGCCAGCCCGCGCGCCAGCCGTAGTAGCCGAGGTTGAGCTGATTCGCCGCCCACGACAGCTGCCGGAACAACCCTTCGCGCCTGACTTCGACGCGGCGCAGCGGATAGGTGAGCGTGTTGGAGTCCGGGCGCGGGTTGGTCACCCAGCCGCTCTGCTGCTCGATCACGGCCAGCAGCAGGCGCGGATGCACCGAGTAGCGCGTGGCGACCAGCCGCACAATCTCCGCGCCGGTCAGCGTGCGCGGCCTTAGTCCATCGAGGTATATCGCGTCAATCTCTTCCGAGTACGTCGCCAGATAACCGCCACGCGACCGGATGAAGCCTTCCAGATTGAAGTCCGCCGTGCTCGGCCCATAGACGAACTCGCTATCGGGCAGCAGCTTGATCGCCGGGCCGAGGGCAGTCTTGTCCGGCAGCGGGATGAGCAGCACCTGGCCGGGAAAGATCGGGTCGGTGAGCTTTAGATTGTTGGCCTGCGCAATCTGCGCCGCCGTCACGCCGTATCGCTCGCCGATCTCATTGAGCGTGTCGCCGCGCTTCACGGTGTACGTCTCGACGTTCTTCCGGTCGAGGGCGGTGACGCGCGTGGCGTCGGGCGTGGGGGAAGCGGAAACGTCGCGGGTGGGACGCGGCGTATGGGTGAAGCCGGGCGCGACGGAAGTAGGCGGCTCGTCGAAGGCGAGGGTCGGCGCGCTGCCGCCCCCGCTGCCGAAGATGGGCGTGCGCTCCGGTTCAAAGGTCAGCGGCGCGCTGCCGGGCAACGGCGTGATGGCGCTGAAGTCCACCGGGATGTCGGAGCGCGCGCAGGCCAGCGCGGCTAGAAAACATGCAACAAAAGGGATTGTGAACCGCGAAGATGCGAAGGACGCGAAGAAGAACCCGCCGTTCTTTGCACCTTCACGTCTTTGCGTTGAGAACCTACGGCCCGGCTTCATACAAAATCCGCTCACCGACGCGGACGGTTACAACTTGTGTGCCGGGGTCGAGGGCCAGCGTGGGCAGCGGGTTGAACGTGCGGGTGCTCTCATCCGGCAGGTAGCGGCACTGTGTGATGAAGCCGCCCGCGCACAGCACGATCGCGTTTTGCTCAGGCATCGAGGAGGCCAACACGCCGAGGTGGTAGGAACGGCCATGCGCCGAGACGCTGGCCAGCTCGCGATAGATGAGGCGGCCCAGAGGCACGGCGGCGGCGATGACGGCGACGGTAGCGGCCAGGCCGACCAGCACCAGCAGGCCGTCGCGCCGGTACGGGCCGCGCTTCACCAGCGCATTCGGGATCCAAAAGAACAGCGCGGTAAGCGCGGCCAGCATAACGAGGATGGAGGCCGGCAGGACGGTGTGGTTGTAGAACACCATCAGCGGATAGGCGAGGCTGCCGCCGTCCACAGGCCGCGCCGCCGTCTGCCACAGCGCCACGTACACGAGGGTGACGAGCACGCACGCAGCGATGATGACGGGGAGCCAGTTTGTTTTGAGCCAGCTCATGCGCCGGATTATAGCGTGACGGCTTTGAACGACACACGAGACGGATGTATGCGTGCGCATGAATGCCCCGCCAGCATGTCAGTGTACTGTATTGAAGGCGCCGGGAGGATGATTGGTCTATTCCGTCAGCTTGTCCAGTAACTGCTGGACGGACAATACGGCAATTCCCCTCGCCTGCAAGCGTTCGATTAAGTCCTGATCTCGCTTCAGGTCATCATCACGCGAGACCACATATGTGGAGTGGTTTCCAACCTGCGCTCCCGAGGCTCAATCCAGCCGAATTTATTTGGACGCAATCAAGCGAAGCCATTCAAAATCTGCCGGCCACCGTCCGCGCAGTGGCCGGCGGTGGCATCTACCTGGGTCCTCAGACGCGACAGTTCCTGGCAAAACGAAAGGCCACGACCGGCGATCTGTTGCTCACGCCGCGACAGCCTCGAACGTGCTACTCTCAGCGGTGCGGATTTACAGCTCAACGCGACGCCGGGGCGTGGCACGCGCATCCGCTTGTTCTGGCGCAACCCCGCGCCTGACCCGGCTTTGCCACCGCTGGTATAATTGAGTCCACTAGATAAACTTCACAATAGAGTACAACCGCCACAAGCACGGATGTTGTGGCTATCAAAAACTGTCACGTGGCAATATGTGGCGGGTCATGCTTATTGTGAAGCGTGTCTACTGAAAAACTATGATCTCATCGTGAAGCCGCGAAGAGCGCGGCGAACAGCGCAAAGGATTCGCTTTTGTTCTTTGTGGTGAATTTTCAGTGCACTCAAAGCTCTGGAACTTTCACCGTTGCCTGAGCGTATGGAGTGCGGTGCACCATCTCGGCTGCGCTAATGCGCCTAAACATCAGGAGCAAGCTTATGTCTTCCCCTAACTCTATCAAGCCTCAGATTTATTTGCGCCTGCTGGCCGCTTTTGCGCTCCTTATAGCGACCACGGCCGCATGTAACCTGTTTACTCCCTCCCTCGCCACCCCGGCCTTCACTGCAACACCGCGCTTCACGCCGACGCCGTTGCCCCCCATTGCTCCCAACGTCATTGACCGGCTCCCCGCGCGCGGCGATGAACAGCGGGTGACCGATCCTATCGTCATCTACTTCGACTCGCCGATGGACCGTGCCTCTACCGAGAAGGCCTTCTCGATCTCGGGAGAGGTGCGTGGTTCCTTCACCTGGAGCGACAATGACCGGACGCTAACCTTCCAGCCCGATCGGCCACTGGAGCGCGCCCAGAAGTACGCAGTGAAGATTGACACCTCGGCCCGCAGCAAGACCGGGCTGGCGCTCGCCCGTGAAGTCGTCTTCAACGTCGAGACCGTCGGCTACCTGGAGGTGACGCAGGTGCTGCCCGCTCCGGAGACGGCCGACGCTGCGGTGGACTCGGTCATCACGGTGATGTTCAATCGTCCGGTAGTGCCGCTCGCCGACCTGGCCAATCAGGCCGCCTTACCCAATCCGCTCACCCTCACCCCAGCGGTCGAGGGCCGAGGCGAATGGCTCAACACCAGCATCTACGTGTTCCGCCCCAGCCGGCCGCTGGCCGGTGGGCAGACTTATACCGGCCGTGTCACTGCCGGCCTCAACGATGTGACCGGCGGCACGCTGGAAAAAGATTTCGAGTGGCGCTTCACCGTCGCCACACCCAGCGTCGTCTCCACCGTGCCGGAGTTCGGCGCGCAGAACGTCTCCCTCACCACCCCTATCAGCATCACCTTCAATCAGCCGATGGACCGCGCCGCGACCGAGGCTGCCTTCCGACTCACTCAATCGGGACAGGTGAAGGCCGGCAGCTTCCGCTGGAGCGAGGACGGCTATACGCTCGGCTTCGTCCCGGCAGGGCCGTTGAGCCTCAACTCAACTTACGAAGTGGTCATCGGCAGCAGCTCGCAAGCGGCAGGCGGCGGCGCCACCATCGGCAATGATTTCATTTACTCCTTCACTACCGTGCTCCCGCCGGCCATCCGCACCACCAAGCCGGCAGACGGCGAGCAGGCTGTGGACACCGACGGCGGCTTCCGCATCTACTTTGCTTCGCCAATGGACGTGAGCACGCTCGCTCCTAACATCGAGATTATTCCTGAACCGACGCAGGTCTACACCTATTGGAGCGACAACGACCTCAGCTACTACATCGGCTGGAACTTCAAGCCCTCGACGCAGTATCAGGTCACGCTCCGCCCGGGGATGAAAGACCTCTACGGCAACGACGCCCTGACCGCGCCGCGCACGGTCACCTTCACCACCGGCCCACTTCGTCCCGATCTGTATGTCAACGCCCGCGGCGGGGTGGGTGTGTACAGCGCTTATCTGCCGGCAGAGGTGTTCATTACCACCGTCAACGTAGACGCAGTGAATTACACCCTCTACCCACTGACGCTGAACGAGTTCGCGCGGCTCACCGGCCCAGACAGCTGGCAATATGCGGAAACCTTTCAGCCCTCTGCTGCCGGCACATCCGGCAATATTGCCATCGAAAGTAAGCTAAACGAAGTGATCCTAACGAAGATACCGCTACGACCAAACAACGCAGCGCTGGCGCCCGGCCTGTACTACCTGCGACTCCAAGCGCCCGGCCTGTCACCGGTTAACCACATCCTCGTCGTCAGTAAGAACGTGCTCACCCTCAAGACTGGCCTAGACGAGGCTCTCATCTGGGCCACCGACTTCAACAGCGGCCGGCCCACACCTAACCTGCCCCTGACGCTCTACGACGCCGGTTTCAAACGCCTGGGCGAAGGGCGAACGAACGCGCAAGGCGTGCTGCAGCTCTCTTTGCCCAAACGCAAGTCCGTGTGGGATACGATCTATGCCGTCGGGCCGGAGGGCGAGGCTTTCACCGTAGCACTCTCGGATTGGAGCAATGGCTTGGAACCGTGGGACTTCAACTTAGCTACAAACTACTATGCCCAGGAGTTCACCGCCTATCTTTACACCGACCGGCCCATCTATCGGCCCGGCCAGGTGGTCTTCTTCAAAGGCGTGCTCCGGCGCGAAGAGGATGCACGCTTCCGCTTGCCCGACGTGCGCGAGGTCTTCGTCCAAATCACCGATGACCATGGCGAGACCGTCTATCGCTCCACGCTGCCGCTCTCAAGCTTCGGCACGTTCAGCGGCGAGTTCAAGCTTGCTGGCGAAGCCCCCCTCGGCTTCTACTCCATTACCGCCAAAGAGAGTGACGCCGACGACGCTTCCATCTACGGCTCGGTCTCGTTCAGCGTGGCCGAATTCCGCCGACCCGAGTTTCAGGTCGCCGTGAGCACGCCAAAGGACGAGGTAGTGCAGGGCGAGACCATCCCTGTGATGGTGGAAGCTTCGTTCTTCTTTGGCGGCCCGGTGAGCAACGCGCCCGTGCGCTGGGTGGTGCTGGCCGACGATTACCTCTTCCCCTACGAGCCGGCCGGCGGTGCGCCGCCTGGCTACTACGACTTCACCGACTTCGACTGGACCGCCGGCGACGTTTGGCCGATTTACGGCACATTCGGCCGCATCGTGATGGAGAAAGAGGCGGTGACCGACGCGCAAGGCCGCGCCGTGCTCGAAGTGCCGGCCACTCTGGCCGACAGCGGCGTCTCGCGGCGGCTGACCATCGAAGCCACCATCACCGACATGAGTGACCAGCCCGTCTCAGGCCGAGTCGAAGTCGTAGTGCATCAGGGCGAGTTCTACATCGGCGCGCGCCCGGCCAAGTACGTGGGCAAGGCCGGCACGCCACTCGGCGTGGAGCTGGTCACCGTCAACTGGGACAGCACGCCCAAGCCCAATCAGCGCCTGCGCGTCGAGTTCCTCGAGTACGAGTGGAATTGCGCCCTGGAGACCGACCCCGAAACCGGCAACGTGGCCTGGACGTGCAACGGGAAGAGCACGCCTGTTGGCAACACGGAAGTGACGACCGGCGCGAATGGCGCGGCCACGACCTCCTTCACGCCAGCCAAGGGCGGCACATACAAGATCGTCGTCTCCGGCGTGGATAGCGGCGGGCGGACGATCAAGACCGCGACCTACGCCTGGGTCGCCGCCGCCGACAACGCCTACGTCACCTGGCAACAGAGCAACAATGACCGCATCACGCTGATGGCCGACAAACGCAGCTACAAACCGGGCGAGACTGCCGAAATCCTTATCCCCTCACCGTTCCAGGGTGAAGCCACAGCGCTGGTCACCGTGGAACGCGACGGCGTCCTCAAGCACGAGGTCATCACCCTCCGCAACAACAGCACCACCTATCAACTGCCCATCACTGCGGACTTCGCGCCCGAAGTGTACTTCTCCGTCGTTGTCGTCAAGGGCGTGGACTCCACCAACCCGGCGCCCGCCCTCAAACTGGGCATCGTCAAGCTGTCGGTCAGCCCAGAACAGCAGCTACTCAAGCTGACGCTGACGCCGGACAAGACCAAAGTCGGGCCGCGCGATACGGTGAACTACACGCTCAAAGCCACCGATTACGCGGGCAAACCGGTGCAGGCCGAGTTCAGCGTGAGCGTGGTAGACCTGGCCGTGTTGCAGCTGAGCGCGCCCAACGCCCAGCCGATTGACCAGTTCTTCTATGGCGAGCGTGGTCTGGGCATGCTCACGGCCAGCAGCCTGACGCTCTCCATCAACCAGCTGAACGTGCAGGCCGTGCAGGCCAAAGGCGGCGGAGGCGGCGTGCAGGCGGGCTTCGATGAGGTGCGCTCGCGCTTCAACGACACCGCCTTCTGGCGCGCCAGCGTCACCACCGATGCCAACGGCGAGGCCACCTTCAGCGTAACCCTGCCCGATAACCTGACTACCTGGCGGCTCGACGCACGCGGCCTGACGGCCGACACACTCGTCGGCCAGAGCACGGTGGACATCGTCGCCACGAAGGACCTGCTCATCCGACCTGTCACGCCGCGCTTCTTCGTCGTCGGCGACCGCGCCGAGCTGGCTGCCGTGGTCAACAACAACACCCCGAAGGAAATCCAGGCCACCGTCACCCTCGACGCACGCGCCGGCGTCACGCTCGACGGCGAGGCCGCACAGACGGTGACCATCCCCGCCAACGGGCGCGTTGAGGTAACCTGGAAGGTGACCGTGCAAGATGTGCCCGCCGCCGACCTGACCTTCCGCGTGGAAGGCGGCGGCTTGCGCGACGCCTCCAAGCCCACGCTGGCCATGCCGCCCGAACAGTTGCTGCCCATCCTCAAATACTCCGTGCCGGAGACGATAGGCACGGCGGGCGAGCTGGTAGACACGACGCCGCGGCTCGAAGCCATTAGCCTGCCGCGCCGCTATGATGTGACACAGGGCAACCTGCGGGTGGAAATCGCGCCCTCGTTGGCTGCGGCCACCATGCCTGCGCTCACGGCGTTGGAGAACTCCGAGTACGACCACGTCGAGGCCATCGTCTCCAGCTTCCTGCCCAACGTCGTCTCGCTGCGTGTCTTCAAGAAGCTCAACCTGGCCGATGCTACGCTGGAAAGCAAACTCGACGCGCTAGTGAGCGAGGCCATGCAGAAGCTGCTCGCCCGCCAGAACGTAGACGGCGGCTGGAGCTGGTGGGGAACCGACCAGAGCGACCCGTACCTGACGGCCTACGTGCTCTTCGGCCTGAGTCAGGCGCGGCAGAACGGCTTCAACGTGAGCGAAGGCTCAATCAACAATGCGATAAGCTATCTGCAAGGGCAACTCATCAACCCGCGCACCGTCGCCGAGGGCGAGGAGCGGCTGCTCAACCGTCAGGCCTTTATCCTGTACGCCTTATCCGACGCCGGCCAGCCGGACATCAGCGCCACCGTGCAGCTCTACGACGTGCGCCCGCGCCTCGACTCCTACGCCAAAGCCTATCTCGCGCTGACGCTGGCGCAAGCGGACGCCAACGATCCGCGCGTGCAGACGCTCCTCTCCGACCTGAACAATGCCGCCATCCTCTCCGCTACCGGCGCCCATTGGGAGGAGCGCCAACGCGACCGGTGGAACCTCAACACCGACACACGCTCGACGGCCATCATCCTGATGACACTGGCGCGCCTCGACCCGCAGAACCAGCTCATCCCGAATGTGGTGCGCTGGCTGATGACGGCGCGCACCGCCCAGGTCTGGGAGACTTCGCAGGAGACCGTCTGGGCCATCATCGCCTTGACCGACTGGATGGACGTGAGCGGCGAGCTGAAGGCGAATTACAACTACCGCGTCAGCCTCAACGGCAACGTGCTCTTCGCCGACCAGGCCACCGCCGCCAACCTGCGCGAAGAGAAGGTCACGGAAGTTGCAATTGCGGAGTTGTTCAAAGACCAGGCCAACCGGCTGGTGTTCGAGCGGGGCGCAGGCGAGGGGCGGCTGTACTACACCGCGCATCTCAACCTCTACCTGCCGGTGAGCGAGATGCGCGCCGTGAGCCGCGGCATCATCGTCGGACGCACCTACTCCATCATCCGCGATGACTGCGGCGGCAAAGACCAGCCCGCCTGCCCACCTGTCACCGAAGCCCGCGCCGGCGACGACATCCGCGTGAAGGTGACGCTCATCGCGCCGAATGACCTACACTATGTCGTGCTGGAGGATCCCATCCCTGCAGGCACCGAGCCGGTAGACACTAGCCTGCTGACGACCTCGGTCATTGGCCAGCCGCCGGATCTAGACCCACGTGACCCGCTCTACTACGGCTGGGGCTGGTGGTGGTTTAGCAGGACTGAGTTCCGTGATGAGAAGGTGGTGCTTTTCGCCGATTACCTGCCGCGCGGTACGTACGAGTACACCTACACCCTGCACGCCTCGCGGCCCGGCGAATACCAGGTCCTTCCCACCTGGGCGCGCGAGAACTACTTCCCTGAGGTCTTTGGGCGCGGCGATGGCATAGTGTTCACCATTCGGCCTTAGGGCTTCTCCGAGTTTCCGGGTTGGCGAAGGCCTTGCCTTCGCCAACCCGCCGGCCGATATTCCTTCCCCAACTTAAACTCTCTCTACAATAACAAGCCTAGACTTTGGAAAATGGAACTTTTGGTGCCAGATATGGCGGCCTGATGCTTTGCCTGACCGCCATATCTTGTGTCCGAGCCAGGATTTGCCAGACTCCAGTTATGAACCCGTGCCGCCGGCCGGATGAGCCGCCCCCTCTCTTTGCCGACTCCTACAATCGGGTATCCTGATATAGTTGTGGGAGCTAGCTGAAGTCAAAAAAAACCGGGAAGCATCTTGGCTTCCCGGTTTTTTCTTTCACGCGACGTTGGGCTGCACGCCGCTCAGCTCCTCGAGAATGGGCGATGCCTCCTGCATCGTGATCTGTCCACGCAGGAAAGCGCCCTCTTCCGAGGCGAAGGCGCTGGTGGTCAGGTCTCCGTACACTCGCCCGGTGGAGAGCAATTCGACCTTGTCGGCCACGATGTTGGCCTTGATAGTACCCGCTACGGAGACGGCGCTGGCATAGATGGTTTCAGCCGTCACCTTCGCGCCCTCTGCCACTACGAGCGGCCCGGTAATCTTGATGTTGCCCTCGAAAGAACCCTCGATGCGGAGGCCTCCCGCCCCAGTCAGATCGCCCTTCCAGTTTATCCCCGGCCCAATTACGCTCTCGATTGCGGCATGATGGCCGTTCCCGCCTCCATTGAAGTATCCGTTCCCATTCAGGCTGGTGTGGCCGTTCTTTCCCTGTCCGTTCCCCCCATGGCCGTTCCTGTGCCCATTTTTCCCGGGGCGAAACGTAAACATACTATCTCCTGAGCTTTTTGATTACTCACTTCTTGAGCGGCGTTGGGTCCTGACGGTCGTCTAAACCGCCATGAGTTTAACAGACACGCTGGCGTTGTCAAACCAAGTATCGCACATGTGTTCTACACTGTTTAGACCCATTGCTCGCGCGCCTGGGTAACCGCCAACTGCTCCTCCGCAGAAAGGACAACCGTGCTGTTCCAGGCCCGCAGGGGCTTGGCCGTCAGCCCGCCGCGGGCGCTGCTGCTCAGCACGAAGCCGTCGCCGCGCCCATTGGCCACGGCCAGCGCAAAGGCAGGCGCGCCGGTCATGTCCACGTAGCGCTCCAGTCCCACGAACTGCAGGGTGCGCCCCAGTGAGGCCTGCATCAGCGGCACACCCTCCGCCAGTTCGCTTAACTGCTGCGCCAGTGCCGCAGAGTCGGGGACTGCCTCAGCCGTCTCTTCGGTTTCCGCTTCGGAAGGCTGGACGAAGGCATTCCACCCAAGCCAAACGAGCGCAACCAGGACGAGCGCCGTCGTCAGTGCCCACAGGTAAAAGCCGTGCTCGGCCCACAAAGCCTGCATCTTGTGCCTTTGTCCGCAATGGGGATGGGGTGGATTGTATCATGGGCGGCCGAGGCGCGCCGGGCGTAACCGCCACGCTTCCCCGACGCGAAGGTGAAAATTCGGCGAGCAAAGGGCAGAAGACGCCGCCCTGTTTTTTGAGAGTCCACAAAGACACACGACAGGTTCTACTGAAAAAAAGTCCATTTGAACCGCAAAGCCGCCCAAGAACGCGAAGAAAAACAAAAGCGAACCCTTTGCGCTCCCCGCCGCGCTCTTCGCGGCTTCGCGGTGCGATCATGGTTTTTTCAGTGGAGTCACGACAGGATGCCCAGATCTTGTGTTCTTTCGTGCACTCTCTCGTGGACTTTCCCGGTTGCGGCCGGAGGTCGCGCTTATGGAACGGAATAACTTACCAATTCCATCACGCCGCTCTGGGTACTCGTCCAGCGGACAGGGCCGACGCTCCGTGCTAACTCCCAGTTAACTGTGTCCATGAGTTGAGTGGGCGGCAGCTGCATCCCCGCCACCGTGATGGTAATGGTCTGGGTGAGCTGACGCGAAATCTGCAAACCGTCAAAAGACTGACCACCGAACACAACAGGATTAGCACTGACAACCGTGTTGTTTTCCCGAACCGTCGAGACGCCGCCCGCGCCGCCGCCCCCCGCGCTGTCGGGCAAAGTGAGCTTTGTCTCGAGGTCGTAAGTCAGTGACCAGGCGTAACCCACAGTCAGCACGCTTGCCGGCGGTAACCAGACGCCGGAAGAATGGGTGACCTTGAAATCGTAAAGGTTCCCCAGCTCTGGGGAGCTTAGCCTGCCAAAGTCGTAGGACAGCAGGCCGCCGGCGTCACATTGCCAGTTATAGGTGCCCGTTACATCGGCAATCTTGAACGTCATGACGGCACCGGCCTGCACAATATCGCCTGTGAGGGACTCAACCTTCCAAGTCAAAGGCCCGCTCGGAGTCGAGAAGTTCCAGGTCGCGCCGGCGCGTATGGGCCAGTAGGGATGGTCACAGGCCGTCAGGCCGCTGCCGGGCGCGGGGGATGTGGCCGTCTCTTCCGGCCCCAGGCTCTCCAGCAACCTTCGGGCAATCGCCGCGGCCTCAGGAAAGTTCTCGATCCAGTCGTTCAGCTCTGCGCGGTTCATCGGCCGCGCCGCCGGTGACACCTGTCCCATGCCGGTAATCTCGGAAGCCTCGCCGGCCTGCAGCCGCACGGCGTTCTGCGCCCGGTCACGCACCTCACATTCACCCTCCAGACAGGTCACGACCATTCGCCCTGTTGCCTGTTCGAACTCTACGCTCATCAGTGAGCCGCGCACGGTCGCCACGCCGGCGGGCGTCTCCACTTCGAATCTGCCGCCGCCCAGCGCCTGCGTTACCTGCACCCAGAGCTTGCCGGCGTTGAGCAGGAGGCGCGTCACCGGGTCGGTGGGCTGAGGGGAGAACTCAAGCAGTTGAAACTCCGTGTGCGCGCCGATGCGGATAATGGATTGATCGGAGGTATCAATGCGAACGCGTGACTCGGCGCCGGTGCGCACACCGCCGCCGGCATAGATTTGCCCGCCTTCTTGGGCAGTGAGCCACTCTGCCATGCCGGTAATCCGGGCGTTGACCTCGTTCCGCAACTCGGAGAGGCGGGCGGTGCGGGTAGGGGCTGCCGTGTCGGTGGGCATAACGGCATCGGTGGAGCCACTCCCGCTTCCGGGTATTGTCGGTGCGGCTGTGCCCCAGCCTCCGCAAATGCCCGTTAATAGAGCGACAACGGTGAAGAGAAGCGTAAGGCGTTGCATAAGAGCCCTCTCAAAGCCAATCCAAAACCAAAAGCGGACACACACTCCAGCGCGTCCGCTTCCCTGCTCCTCGTCCTGGACTCGAACCAGGAACCAACCGGTTAACAGCCGGCCGCTCTGCCAATTGAGCTAACGAGGATTGTGGGTAAGATTATATGGGCGCGCAGTATGACTGTCAAGGAAAAATACGCCTGAAGTGTGCATGCAGAACCCGTCAGCCGCATCCTGACCCTTCGGCTTCGCTTGGCGTCCGCTCAGGAGGCCGCTGTGCTATTGGCCGCTCCTTCGACTACAGCCCGCAAAAACTGCGGGCCCCGCTCGGAATGCGGCCCGGCCAAAACAATCGAAATGCATCTCGTCTGACCTGGTGTTGCCCTTGCCCCGCCAACCGGCGCCCCGTATAATCCTGCTCTGCAAGTTGCAAGCGCGCGCTCTGCCTGTGTGTGTGCTCTATGCGTGTGCGCTAGAGGAGAAACTCTTCAATGCTTCTGCGAGATTACTTAGACCTTGCCCAGATTATCGTGTCCATCGCTCTGGTGTTGGCCATTGTGCTGCAATCCAAGTCTGCGGGCCTGGGCGGACTGACCGGCGGCGACAGCGGCGGCGTGTTCCGCGCCCGCCGCGGCGTAGAGAAGACCCTGTTCAACCTCACTATTGTGCTTTCGGTGGTCTTCTTCCTCATCGCCATCGCCAACGTGATGTTCGCGCGTTAGGCCACGCCGCTCGGACGAACGGCGAGGGACGGAGGACGGGGCAGCCGTCTTTCGTCCCTTGTGTTTTCTAAACGCCATGAGACATCTTCGCTGGCAAGCGCTGATCGCCATCCTTGGCCTGACCTTGGCCGTAGGCCTGCTGGCCGGCCAAAGCCGTACACGCCTCGTCTTCGATGAGCCGGTGATCGGCGCCGGCAAGTACACCGAAGCGCTCATCGGCGCGCCGCGCGCCCTCAACCCGCTGCTGGCCTTCGCCAACCCCGTAGACCGCGACCTGACGCGCCTACTCTTCAGCGGCCTGACCGGCTTCGATACGCTGGGCCGCCCCACGCCGGATTTGGCCAACTGGTTCATCTCTGAAGACCAGCTGACGTACACCTTCCTCCTCAAACCGGGCGCGCAATGGCATGACGGCGCACCCTTGACTGCCGAAGACGTAGCCTTCACCGTCGAGCTGCTCCGAGACCCGGCCTATCCCGGCCCGCAGGACCTCAAGCGGCTCTGGCAGATGGTGAGCGTGGCCGTGACCGGCACCCAGACGATTGCCTTCACCCTGCCGGAGCCGTTCGCGCCCTTCCTCGATTACACCCGCTTCGGCATCCTGCCCAAGCATCTGCTCGAAGGCGTGAGCGCCGCGCAACTGCCGCAGGCTCAGTTCAATTTGCAACCCGTCGGCTCCGGCCCGTTCCGCTTCCGACAGTGGCTGGCCGAGGGCGGCCTGATTACCGGCCTGATTTTGGAGAACGCGCCGAATTATCACGGCCGGCCTGCGGCGCTGGCGGAGGTTGAGTTCCGCTTCTACCCCAACAGCGCC
>JANWXR010000480.1 GCA_025057205.1 Anaerolineales bacterium
CTTGGCCGCCACATATGCCGCTTTGGTTGTAATCTCGACGCCATATATGGTGGCGTTTGCACCTGAAAAGTAGTTTTTTCAGGGCACTCACACATGCTTTGCACTTTCTGCCACTTGTCTATGCTTTGCACTTTCCCGACTCGAAGCAATGTAGACGATTAGGTGGCCTAACTTAGAGATGTCCCGCCGGCAAACGGCGCCACCCACCACTCAGCAGGCCGTGCCGCTTAGACTGCCGGCGCCGGCTCGTGCAGCCCGGCGGCAATGTAGTCGGTCAGGTCTTGCAACGTAAAGAGCACGATGTTGCTGGCCAGCCGGGTAACGAGTGGGACATGCTGGTTGTTCGCCAGGGCGAACTGGTCACTCAGGTGCGGCACCAGGCTGCATACCGCCAGTCCCAGCTCGCGTTCCAGCTCGGGCCGGCTCAGGCCCTCCAAACCCACCGCTCGGTTAAGCACCAGGCCAACGTTTTTACGCCGGATGCCCTGCGTGTCAAGAAAGGCGAGCACCGTCTTGGTCAACGCCACCGTCGCCAGGTCGGGGCTGACGACAAGCATGATTTTGGCCGCCTGGCGCAGCAGCGGCAGGCTGATGCGCGAAAGGGTCCGGCCACAGTCCACAAAAACTACATCGAAGGCGCGGCATAGCTCGCTGATGACCGTCTCGACGTGGTCTACCCGCAGGTCCTGCGCCGTTTGTGGGTCAGGCGCACCCGG
>JANWXR010000481.1 GCA_025057205.1 Anaerolineales bacterium
GTTGTCACCGAGGCCAACATTTTATGTGTAAGCTTGTGAGCGGCGTACAACACTAGCAGGCTTTGCTTAGTTATATGGATTCTGGCAACTGTCGGGTCAAGGACGAGTTGAGTTAGGCTGCGAACAGACGTGCCGCGATGACCCTAGGCCAAATAGTCTGTTGCCGTTGGCGCCGGGTGTGCACGCAACGATTGTCAGGGAACGTGCTGCCCCCTCGTCCTTCGGCCGGCGTCGCGAAGTGAAGACACTCTCAGGATGTCTTGTGCGGCGGGCATCCTGAGCGGACGCCGAGCGAAGCCGAAGCAGCAATCGGCGGTCGGCATTCGATAATCCTGCGCGGCTTCAGAAGTCTTGCAGGACAAGCAATTTCCTGTGATAAATTACGAGAGACAGTACGTAGAGCAGTCGTAGAAAAGACGTCCGGCTAACACGCGCTTTCCACCCAACGCCGCTCCGCTGCGCCTGACATGGCATGATAACAAGGTCGAGCTTTATGGCGTTGCCTCCCACCGTTTTTCTCAGATACAGACTATTCTGGCTCGTCACCCTGCTCGGCTGTGGCCTGGCAGGCACATTGGCCGGTTGCGATGTCGGCTCTGCCTCCGGTGATGTGACGCTGGAAGACGTCTTCGGCAAGGTGCAGATACGGCAGCCGGATGGCGAACTGAGGGAGGCCCGATCGGGCATGGGCGTGGCGGAGGGCGCTCAGGTGGAG
>JANWXR010000482.1 GCA_025057205.1 Anaerolineales bacterium
AGTGCAACTGGAAAGTGTATTGCGACAACTACCTGGAGGGCTACCATATCCCGGTGGCGCATCCGGGGCTGTACCGCGTGCTGGATTACGAGCGCTACCGCGTCGAGCCGCGCCGCTACCACTCGCGGCAGCTCTCCCCCCTGCGGCCCACCGCCGGCAACCGCTACGCCGACCTTCGGGCCGATACCGAGGTGCTCTACTACTGGGTCTTCCCCAACTTCATGCTCAACATCTACCCGGACAACCTGTCGGCCAACATCGTCTTGCCGCTCGGCCCGGAGCGCACGCTGACCATCTTCGAGTGGTTCTTTCACGACCTGGGGAGCGGCGCGGCGTGGGAAGCGGTGCAGCAGGGCATCGCCTTCAGCGACGAGATTCAGCGCGAGGACATCGAAATCTGCGAAGCCGTGCAGCGCGGTCTGCGTTCACGCTCATACACACAGGGCCGCTTCTCGGTCAAGCGCGAGAACGGCGTGCATCACTTTCACTCATTGGTGAATGAGTTTCTTGGTGGAGAGGTTGGAGAGTAATGAGTAGAGAGTAGAAAGTAGAAAGTAGAAAGTAGAAAGAGGATTGCTACTTTCTACTTTACTATTTACGGCCACCGGTACGTAATCTCCCCACTGGCCGCATCGAAGCCGAGCAGGCGGCCATCTAACTCCAGCCACAAGGTCTCGTTGCTCCAGAGCATGAAGCTCGGCGCGGTCAAGA
>JANWXR010000483.1 GCA_025057205.1 Anaerolineales bacterium
TGGTGTGGTAATGCTGCCCGGCAGCTCGGCGTTGGCCGCGAAGATGTTAGAATAGCGGCGAAGCCGGGAGTAAATAGCGACGGAGGCTGCAATGGTGACGGAACTGCGACAATCGGTAAAGTATGTTGTAGACGCACACGGACATCCCAGCGCCGCTATCATTGACATCGAGGTATGGCGCAAACTACTGGAGTGGCTGGAAGATCGCGAAGATTTAGCCTCGGTGCGCGAAGCTCTGGCCGAGCTTGACGCGGTGGGCGGCAACGCAGCGCGCGCCGGCTGGTTGCGCTGGTCGGAAGTTCGAGACGAGCTTGGCGAGTAGTTACAGCGTTTACATCCGCCCGCAAGCTTGGCAGCAAATCAGGCGCCTGCCCGGCAACGTGCGCCAACGTGTCAGACGCGCGTTAGATTCGCTTGAGGTCACGCCCAGGCCCACCAACGGCAAGCAGCTCCGAAATCTCGCTTCCCCCCACGAGATCTGGCGCTTACGTCTGGATGACTGGCGAGTCTTATACGTCATTCAAGAAGAACTTGAGCAAATCCAGGTGCTCGCGGTTCGCCAGAGACCACCATACGACTACGGCGACCTCGATGAACTGCTAAAGAGCCTTGACTGATGGGCGCCCTCTACCTCGTCGCCACGCCCATCGGCAACCTGGAGGACATCACCGCCCGCGCCCTGCGCGTGCTGCGGAAAGTCAGCCTGATTGC
>JANWXR010000484.1 GCA_025057205.1 Anaerolineales bacterium
ACGGTGGCGAGGGCCATGCCGACCATCATCACCAGCGCGAACCGGCGCAGAGCCTGCACGAGGATAGAACCAAAGGATGGTGCATTGTGCATGAGACAATGGTATACAGGCCTATCCGTTCGGGCAAGGATTTGCGTGTCAGAAGCGTTAGCCGGAAGTATGTCAGGCACGGGGCCGCTGCAGGACTTGCAGCCGTTTTCCAGGGTCAGCAACTGGATTTTCTTCTCACTCGCCTAAAATTTCATTGCAACAACTTGCCATCATTGGCAAGTTATTACAACGAAACAGGGCAGGGATGTGCACGCAAAACATGTCAGCCGCAGCCTGAGCGGAGTCGAAGGGGCAGCACAGTCCCTGACAACCCCTGCGTGCACACGGGCATGGAGAATTTACTCCCTTGCGCTAGCGCTGGACCAAAGGCAAGTACACGCCATAGGTGAAGCACGGGCGACTGCGGAACGGCATGAAGTCCACGCCCGGCAGTGCGCCCGGCCCGAGCGGCAGGCCCCACCAGTTCCCTTCCGCTTCGATCTCCGTGGCCGTGAGGTTCAAGACCGGCAGCGCGTTGCCGATGAAGTTGTTACAGCCTGCGCTCGCGCCCAGTGCGGTCAGCTTGGCAGGATCGTCTGGGTCGGTGTTGCCCAGGTCGGCGAGGCCGGCGCCCTGCACGCGCACGCCCGTGCCGTTGCCGGCGAAGACAGTGTGCGCCA
>JANWXR010000485.1 GCA_025057205.1 Anaerolineales bacterium
GGAAACGCGAGTGGACACGAATAGACACGAATGAGCGCGAATGGGCACGAATAGGGGGACACGAATGAACACGAATGAGGGCGAATGGGCACGAATGAGGGAGACGCGTGTGGACACGAATAGACACGAATGAGCGCGAATGGGCACGAATAGGCACGAACGAGGTCATTTTTCTTTCTCCGCGTGCTCTGCGATTTCAGCGGTGAAACATCCTTTTTGCAGTAGGCTCATCTGTGACAATCTGCGACATCTGTGGATTCTCAACCTATCGGCGATTATGGCCTGACCGGTTACGCAGCCGGCAGGATATAATCCGCCTGCTTCACCGGAGGCTTCATGGAAACCGCTAATCGTTCCGAAGTTGCCGCCAACATTACTGCCGTCACCGTCTTCCCCGACCGGGCGCGCGTCACCCGTGCCGGCAGAGTTTCGCTGGACGCCGGCCTGCATCGGCTCGAGTTCACCGACCTGCCGCTGGCCCTGCTGCCGGATTCGCTCCGCGCTTCGGGCCGGGGGACGGCGCGCGCTAAACTGCTCGGCGTGAGCACGCGCCTGGAGCACTACCGCGAGACGCCTGCCACCGCAGTCCGCGAGCTGGAAGAGCAGTTGCAGGCCGCGCAGGACGCCGACGCGGAGCTGGCCGCCCGTCAGGCCGCGCTCGCCAAAGAGCAGGCCAACCTCGAAGCGCTCGGCGCGCAGAGCGAGATG
>JANWXR010000486.1 GCA_025057205.1 Anaerolineales bacterium
GTCGGGCAGGTAGAGGGCCTCGCTCACTTTGTGATCGGAGTAGCCGTCCATGGGCGTGCGCGCCTCGATCATGCGGCGCAGGGCGCGGGCCAGCTCCAGCCGCGAGGGGACGAGGATGGCGAAGTGATACAGGCCGGTATAGCCGCGCAGGTGCGTGCGCGCGCCCGGCTGCTCGCTGAGCGTGAGCAGGTCTGCGCCGCCGGCGCCCAGGTGGGCTATGCCGTCCGTGTGCGCGTGAACGCGCAGGCCGATGACGCGCTCGTAGAATGCCAGCGAGCGACTCAGATTTGACACGGTGAGATGAACCGTGCCCAGGCGCGTATCCGGGTGAATGGAAGCAGACGAATTTTTCGTTTGACTCGGCTTGCTTTCCACTTTCTACTCTCTACCGTTGGCGATTGCCAGGGCTTCATCCACCACCGAGCGCGGCGTCTCTCTACTTTCTACTTTCTACTCTCTACTCTCTACTCTCCACCTTCCCCCGCTTTGAGATAGACATCGCGCATTTCGTCGCGCATGCTCAGGCTGTCGGCGGTGATGTCACTCTCGGAAGTAAGGCACGCCGAGCGCCTCCGGTCGGGCCGCCCCCCATTTCGCCCGGAACCACTTGGTGGACATGAGCAGCAGAACCAGCAGCGTGGCCAGGAAGGGCACCGTTCGCCAGAGGTAGCGGGACATGACGCCGGGCAGGACGAGCTGTGGGTTGA
>JANWXR010000487.1 GCA_025057205.1 Anaerolineales bacterium
AGCCCGACGATGACCTTGCTGGCGCGATGGCCGGGCAGGTCGGAGTGGTCGCGGACTTCGAGCCAGAGCTTGGGCAGCACGCCCTGATTGCGCACGGTCAGCCGCTCTTCGACCACATCGCCCACCTGCGCCCGCAGCGTGCGCGTCTGCCGCGAAACGCGGATGCGCCCCAGGCTCGTCCAGGTCCACACGCCGGCGAGGAGCACCAGGGCGAGCCAAACGAACAGCAGGGTGTAGAACAGGCCGCGCCCGGTAATCAGTGCAGTGGCCAGCGAGGCCAGTAGCAGGATGACGACGATGAGACGACGAGTCCGCATCTGGAGGAGGGGGGTTCAATCAAACACGGACGAACACGAATGAGCACGAACAACACGAATGAACACGAATGATTGCGAATGGGCACGAATAGTTATGAACGAACACGAATGAGTACGAATGAAAACGGTAACTGCTCAGTTTTTCTAGTTGATCCACAGATTACGCAGATTTTCGCAGAAAAGGGTCTGTGACAATCTGCGACATCTGTGGATTCTCCAGCCTGTCAGCGATTATGGCCCGAGCAGTGACTGGACATGAAGCGTTTGGGAAAATTCGTGTTCATTCGTGGCTGAACGAGTACCGCTTATCTTCGAATTTGTGTTGCGCCTGGAACGGGGACGGAGTTGAGCACTTCCTTGATGATGGCGCGGGAGTCCACGTTGCGGAT
>JANWXR010000488.1 GCA_025057205.1 Anaerolineales bacterium
AGGCAAAGGCCAGCACCACAATTTTGGCGCATTACTCTCTGACCGTGCTGCCGAATTTCGGCGGCGGCTTTTTTTAATCGCTCTCCCGATCCGAGTTTAGAGCCTAGAGCACTTCAGGTGTTCATCATTGTACTTTGAATCATTGCTCGGCAAGGCAGGCATAATTCGATCTGTTTTTGATGGTTTTTTACTACGGATCGTAAATCCATCAGGAATTTGCTCCGAAACAGACCCCGTCTAATCCGCGCCGATCGAACCCTATCAATATTACTTGTGGGCACACATTCAACGCTTCAGCGTCTCGTGTGCATGTCATGTAAAACGTGTTAGCCGCACCCTGAGCGAAGCCGAAGGGGCGGCACGTTCCCTGACAACCCTTGCGTGCACACAGCGTTTCAGCGCTCCCATCACTGCGTTATACTCTCCAAATGCGACTTTCCAAAATTCGTTCGGCATGGGCAATGGCAATCTTCGTGCGGCTGCACGAGTTTCAAAGGCGCGCTGCGGTGTTCGGCCTGGCGCTCGCGCTGGCACTTCCGGCATGCGTAATAACATCGTCGTCGGTAACACCTACACCCACGCCTACCGCCACACGCTCAATCGTTCAAGCCGCCCCAACTCCTACACCCGGGCCGGCGACGCTAACCCTATGGATTCCTCCTCTGTTTTCTCCCTAGTCCGATGTCGCTGCCGCCCAGACTCTGG
>JANWXR010000489.1:0-314 GCA_025057205.1 Anaerolineales bacterium
TGCGCGCTGGGCAACCTCGGTATTCTCATCCAGCCGGACGATGCGCCGCCGCGCAGGCTGCGCGAAAAGTCAGCATGGCGTTATCTAACCGTCTCTTCGAATGCGCTTGGCAGCAACCTGGCCGACGTCCTGGGACAAATCGAAGCGACCGTATCTGAGCTAGGAGGCCTAAAGCCTTAGTCCGCGAGCGAAGAGTGTTGAGATGCAACCCACCATTGCACGCACTCCGGCCTATGCACTGGTAATTGTCCCATTGCTCTCGCTCTGCCTGGCCTGCGCCCTGCTGGCCGTTGCCTCGCAGGTGCTGGCTGCAC
>JANWXR010000489.1:344-704 GCA_025057205.1 Anaerolineales bacterium
GGGCTGTGGTGGAATTCCAATGTGCCGCCGGGCCGAGCCTTCGCTCGTGCACACCGCTACAACGCCGTGTGCCTCGCATTGCCGTGGTCCACGCTGTTACCGGCGACCGGGCGGCCGGCGCTGGACGTTTCGCCGTGAAGCGGTGCGGGAATTGCCTCATCGTGTTGCTTGGGCTGATCGGCTTGCTGTGCCTGACGGGCGGCGCGCCGGCGGCGTACCTCTACCTAGAACTGCCGGAGCGAGGTTGGAACAAAGTCGAAGCCTGCGTCGGCCTGGCAGTGGGACGCACGCGCGTGGGCGTGTGGTGGACTTCGCCGCTGTACAGCCCGGCGCCCGCTGCCGCATACGCCACACCGTATG
>JANWXR010000048.1 GCA_025057205.1 Anaerolineales bacterium
TTCCGGATATTCAAAGCTATAGAGTTGCTTTGCGTGGGTGAACAAAACCCATTTTTCCGATGGACTGAGGTAAGTAGTACTTAGGTTTTCAAAGGTTGCAACGACGGTTGCTGGTGGTTGACTGGTTAGTGCTACTTGCGTAGTGGATGCAGTCTCGGTAGGCGATAGTGTTGCTACAAGACTGCCGTCGCAACAAGCAGGTATCATCATTGCTAACGCGGCCATTGTCGGATCGGGAGTATCCACAACAGGAAACTCGACTACTCTGGTCGAAGTGGGTTCAAGTGTTGCCGGCGTGGGATACCCAATCGATGTTGGTGAGACTGTCAGGCCGGGAGGCGGATAACCTGGCTCTGTGGCTATTTTGGCAGCAGCGCCTTCACAGGCAGTCAGCCCACCGATAAGAAGAAGCGTGATTGATACCCCTTCTAAAAGCCTATTCCGCTTACTAAGCTTGTTTCTCATAATACCCTCGCTTCAGAGCTAGAAGCACCTATTGAATTTCGCATAAGTAATGGAACACGTCCGCGTGTAAATTGCCTTGTTTTTCAGGCTTTTCCGTATAGGCGTTGTACCATTCTTTTTGCGAAACTCAATAGTATACCGTGGGTAACCGCTCAGGCGGGAAACCGTTGAAAGAATCCACAGATTGAGTGCGCTGAAAAAAGGTCATGATTGAAACGCTTGGCTGCCACATATGCTGCTTTGGTTGTGATCTCGACGCCATATATGGTGGCGTTAGCGCCTGAAAAGTAGTTTTTTTCAGTGGACTCACGATTCTGCAGATGGCCACAGATTCTCTGCGAAAATCTGCGTAATCTGCGAATAAAACAGGACGGCTGAATAGTTACTACCATCATGGCATTATTATGGGAGAGCGGCGGGTCAGTGGAGACACTCCGTCCGCCGCTTCCAACCCTCGCCAACTTCGCTATGACCTGGCTGACCGAACAGATTTTTGTGGCCGGCGGCGACTTTGTGGTGGCCGAATGGAGAAAGGTACACGCTCAGACCGGCCTGAGCGCCGTTGTGACCGTGGACGCCGAGCCGCCGCGCCTGTTCACCGAGCCTTCACCCTGGGCCTGGCTGTGGCTGCCGGTGGCCAGCGAGGACGCCTACACGCTGGAATATCTGCGTCTGGGCGTTCAGTTCATCGAGACAGCCCAAGCTGCCAACCGTTCTGTCCTGTTGCATGGCCCGAAAAGCATGCACCGTACACGCCCATTGTTCGCAGCGTACCTGCTGGCGCGTGGCACATCTTTAGCACGGGTGCTGCGCGAGATCGAGCTGAAGCCTTGGCTGCCGCCGTACCGCGGAGATGTGGAATTGCTCAAACAGTTTCTGGAGAGCCGAGGGTAGCTAACACAAGTGGACACGAATGACAACGAATGAGTATGAACGGCTACGCATAATGAAAGCTCATTGGTCTCCAGTTTCCGCTAAGCGGATGGTCTAAACACGTCGCACGGGCAGGGGTTGAAGGCGAGTATCTACAGGCGTGCAGCGATGGGCACAATACCTTTGGGTATATGCTGGGTCGCTACGTTCTTCTTGCGAATATGCCCCAACAAGGCCGATCTTCGAAAAGCGGCCCTTGCCCAGGTGCTGGCGGGGGCAACCGAGCAGGCGTTGCCGGGTGCATTTCATGCGCAATCTCCTGGCCCACATTCCCCACGCGGACAAGGTGGTATTTTTGCTCGCGGAAGGCTTCCAGTTCGGTCATGCTCAGTTTCCTTGACTGCTCAGGCCATAACGGCCGGTAAGCTGGAGAATCCACAGATGAGTGCACTGAAAAAAGGTCATGATTGAAACGCTTGGCCGCCACATATGCCACTTTAGTTGTAATCTCGACGCCATATATGGTGGCGTTTGCGTCTGAAAAGTATAGGAGTTACGCAGTTGCGCCCGCGCTTCCGTATATGTGGCGGTCATATTCGCCGGAAGTCCGCCGGATATGGCGGTAACCCCCGCCAAGTGCGTAAGTCCTAAAGTAGTTTTTTCAGTGGACTCACAGATGGCTCTACTGAAAAAAGCCCATCTGAACCGCGAAGACGCGAAGAACGCTAAGAAAAACAAAAGCGAATCCTTGGCGCTCTTCGCGGCTTCGCGGTGAGATCATAGTTTTTCAGTGGAGTCACGGATGTCGCCGATTGTCACAGATTCTCTTCTGCGAAAATCTGCGTAATCTGTGGACAAATCGGAAAGGCTGTGCAATCATCAGTCTCCATCCAAAGGCAGCGCTTCAGGCCGCGCCGCTCACAAAGCCGATGATCCCGCGCGCATCCTCCACCAGGTCCTCGGCGAACGGTAGTTTGTGCTCAAAGTCCACCGTGGTCGTCAGCCGCGTGGCAGCCTTGCGCACGTGTTCCGGCACAGATGCATCGGCTTGTAGACGTTTGAGTTGAGCCATTGCATCGCCGCCCCAGCCTGTCCCGTCGCGGCGGCGGTAGTAAGCGCGGATCGCCAGCCCTGCCGCGCGTCGTGCGCACACACGGGCCTTGCCGGCGTTTCCCTCAGCCTGCGCTGCAAGGGCGGATTGCAACTCACGCTCGATCTTGTCCATACAGCAATGTGGCGGCTCTGCTGAACGAAGTCCTCTTAAACTGTAAAGCCGAAAAGAACGCGAAGAAAAACAAGGGCAAAGAGACTATTCCACCTTGCCGAACCAGCCGCGCCGCTCCATCCATTTGGCAATCTCCAGCACAGGCGAGACGGTGAACGCCAGCGCGACTACGATGAGCCAGTCCATGAGCGGCAGGCTGAAGGTGCCGAACGGCTCATGCAAGAAGGGCAGATACACGATGAGGAGAAGCAAGGCCAGCTCCCAGAGAATGGCCAGGTTGAGCCATTTGTTTGCGAAGGGCCGGTTCAGCACGGAATGGCGGTCGGAGCGGAAGTTGTAGGCCTTGAAGAACTGGATAAGCACCAGAGACACAAAGGTCATGGTGCGGGCCTCCTCAAGGCTACGGGAGTTTAACGCCCAGAGAAACAGCCCCAGGTTGACCAGCGCCGACCACAGCCCGCCAACCGTCATCAGGGTAACCACCGGCCGGGTGAAGATGCCGGTGCGCGGGTTGCGCGGTGGGCGACGCATCAGGTCTTCTTCGGGCGGGTCCACCGAGAGTGCCAGCGCCGGCAGCCCATCGGTAGCCAGGTTGACGTACAAAATCTGCACTGCTTCGAGCGGCAGGGGCGCGCCCAGCAGCGAGGCACCGGCGACGAGGAGGATCTCACCGATGTTGGAGGAGAGCAGGTACATCAGGTACTTTTTGATGTTACCGAAGATACCGCGCCCCTCCTCCACCGCAGCAACGATGGAAGCAAAGTTATCGTCGGTCAGCGTCATGGCCGCCGCTTCCTTGGTCACGTCGGTGCCGGTGATGCCCATGGCGACGCCGATATCGGCCTTCTTGAGCGCGGGGGCATCGTTGACGCCGTCGCCGGTCATCGCCACGATATGACCTTTCTTCTGCAGGGCGGTGACCACGCGCAGCTTGTGCGCCGGTGAGACGCGCGCATAGACTTCGATGTTTTCCACCTCGCGCTCGAACTCGGCCTCGCCCATCGCCTCTAGCTCTGCGCCGGTGACGACTCGACCGCTGCGCAGCAGGCCAAGCTCGCTTGCTACCGCGCGCGCCGTGAGCGGGTGGTCACCGGTGATCATCACCGCTTTAATGCCGGCCTGTTCGCAGGTGCGAATCGCCGCTTTGGCCTCGGGGCGCGGCGGGTCAATCATGCCGATCAGACCGAGAAACGTCATCCCCTGCTCGGCGCTTTCCGGCGTAGCGTTGGCTTTGGAGGCCACGGCGAGCACGCGCAGCGCCTCACCCGCCATCTGCTGTGCTGTGTTGAGAATCCTCTGCCTATCCTCCTCACCGAGCGGCGCTTCACCGCTCTCCGTCCGCTGCTGCGTACACGATTCGAGGATGATCTCCGGCGCGCCCTTAGCGTAGGCCACCACGCCGGCAGGAGTCTGGTGGAGGGTGGTCATGCGTTTCGTCTCGGAAGTGAAGGGGATTTCGTGGATGCGCGGGGACTGCGCCTCCAGCTCGGGCTTGTGCAGCCCGGCTTTGGCGGCAGCTACCACCAGCGCGACCTCGGTCGGGTCGCCTTTGATTTCCCAGCGATGGTCGCCCTCTCCATGCACCAGATAGGCATCGGAGGCCAGGACGGCGGCGCGCAACAGCTCGCGCAAGGATTCGGGCGGGTCAATGGGCTGGCCATTGCGCGAGAAGCGGCCGTGCGGCTCGTAGCCGGCGCCCGAGACCTCCAGCATCTGACCGGCCACGTACACCCGGCGCGCTGTCATCTCATCCTGCGTTAGCGTGCCGGTCTTATCAGAGCAAATGACGGTGATGCTGCCGAGGGTCTCCACCGCCGGCAGTCGGCGCACCAGCGCATTGCGTTTCACCATCCGCTGCACGCCGATGGCGAGCGAGATGGTGACCACGGCCGGCAGGGCCTCGGGCACGACGGCCACGGCCATCGCGATGCCGAACAGGAACATCTCCAGCAGCGGCTGGCCGCGCAACAGGCCGAGCGCCACGATGACGGCCACAACGACGAAGGCAGCGCGTGCCAGCATCGTCCCCACCCGGTCGAGGTTCTCTTGCAGCGGCGTCCGGCCCCGCTCCACCATTTGCAGCATCTGCGCAATCCTGCCGAACTCGGTGGACATGCCGGTGCCAACCACCAGCGCCCGGCCCCGGCCGTACGTCACCACCGTGCCGGCGTAGGCTATGTTCCGGCGGTCGCCGAGGGGAAGGTCCTCGCCTTCCAGCGGGGCGGACGTTTTCTCCACCGGCACGGATTCGCCGGTCAGCGCCGCTTCCTCGATCTGAAGGTTGATAGCTTCGATCAGCCGCGCGTCGGCGGGGACCTTGTCGCCGGCGCGCAACAGGATGAGGTCGCCCGGCACCAGCTCGCGCGCCGGCGCTTCCAGTTCCTCGCCGTCGCGTATCACCGTAGCGGTCGGAGCCGCCATTTCACGCAGCGCCTCGATGGCGCGCTCGGCGCGATACTCCTGAATGAAGCCCAGCAATACTGCGAACAGCACGATGACGCTGATGACGATGGGTTCAACCGGATTTTCACCGAGAAAGGCCGAGAGTGCGGCAGCGATGAGCAAGATGATGATGAGGACGTTCTTGAACTGCTCGAGGAGAAGCTGCCAGGGTGATACACGCCGGGCGGCCTGTAGCTCATTCGGGCCGTACTCGGCCAACCGGCGCGCTGCCTCGTCTCGTGAAAGTCCGCGCCGGAGGTCCGTCCCGAGTTGCCGGGCTACAGCATCCACCGGCTGATTGTGCCAGGTTTCTCGGGCCGGGCTGGAGACAACGTTGGGGTTCATTCAGGCTCCGTAGGAGTTGGGGTGACGGCGATTATAGCCGCACTGTCCCGGCCTGCCGATGACGGCTTTCTGACAATTCCGGCACAAACATCCCGAATCTGCAACCCGGGTTTGGTGCGAATTCACAGCACGCCCGGCTGAGAGATTTCAGGCTACAATCTCCATGCATCCGTTTCAGGGAGTTGACCATGCAACTTCTCCAGGACCGCATCCGACGTGAGGGCAAAAACCTCGGCAACGGCATCCTCAAGGTGGACGGCTTTATCAATCACCAGGTAGACCCGGCGCTGATGGACGAGTGTGGACGTGAGTTGGCCCGCCTGTTCGCGCACGTTGGTGCGACCAAACTGCTCACCGCTGAAATCTCCGGCATCGCCCCGGCGCTGAGCACGGCGCGGCACATGGGCCTGCCGCTGGTGTACGCGCGCAAGAGCAAGCCCATCACCATGCCACACGAGGTGTTCCTGACGCTGACGCCGTCGCACACCAAAGGCCGCACCGTCGAGCTGATCGTCTCGCCGGAATATCTCGGCCCCAACGAACGGATACTGATTATTGATGACTTTCTGGCTTCAGGGCAGACCATTATGGGGCTGGTGCGACTGGCGCAAGTGGCCGGCTCGACTGTGGTCGGCATCGGCGCTCTAATTGAGAAGACCTTCGAGGGCGGGCGCGCGCTGCTGGAGCCGCTCAACGTGCCCATCTATACCCTGGCGCGAATCACGGATATGAGCGAGGGGAAGATTGTGTTTGCAGATAGCGAATAGCTGATGGCCGATGGCTGATGGCTGATAGAACATGACCAAGGAGATGCTGAGATGCCATTCCGATTTGAAAGCCTGAAGATTGGGCACATGGCGCGGGCTTATTCAAAGACCGTCGGCAAACTAACAGCCAAGTTCTCGCGCAAAGAGGACTATGCCCTGACATCGCACATGCTTCGCACGGCGCACTCCATCGCCCTGAACATCGCCGAAGGCTCAGCTAAGAAAAGTCCGAAGCACTTCGACCTCTTTCGGGATAACGCGAGCGGATCGAAGTTTAAAGTTGTGTCGGGCAGCTTTCAGGCATTGGAGCAGAACTATATCGCCGAGACCGACCTCAATCTGCTGTACACCGAGGGCAAAGCTTTGGCGAAAGCCATCACTGCCTTTCGCCGCACCCCCAACCGGGAGTAACCATCTGCTATCCACCACCTATCATCCGCTATCCGCCATCGGCTATGGACTCCATCGCCATCCTCGACTTCGGTTCACAGTACACCCAGCTCATTGCCCGGCGCGTGCGCGAGGCCCACGTCTATTGCGAGATATTCCCGCACGACGCGCCGCCGGAGCAGGTGCTGGCGCTTCAGCCGAAAGCGTTCATCCTCAGCGGCGGGCCGAACTCAGTTTACGAGAAAGGCGCACCGCGACTGCCCGGCTATGTGCTCGAATCGGGTCGGCCCGTGCTCGGCATCTGCTACGGCATGCAACTTCTGGCACAGGCCTTCGGTGGCCACGTCGTCGCCGCCGCCCGGCGCGAGTATGGCCGCGCGCAACTCACAATCTCTAATCTCCAATCTGAACTGCTCGCTTCGCTGCCTTTGTCCTTTCGGGTGTGGGCCAGCCACGGCGACAGGGTAGACCGCCCGCCGCCCGGCTTCCGCGTCGTCGCCGAATCTGACAACTGCCCGATTGCGGCGATGGAGGACACCGCCCGCGGCTACTTCGCCATCCAGTTCCATCCCGAAGTCAACCACACCGAACATGGGCGTGCCATCCTGCAGAACTTCCTCCACGCCGCGCAGGTGAAGGCGGAGTGGACGCCCGGCTCGATGGTGGAGGAGGCCATCGCCCGGATTCGAGCGCAGGTCGGCGAGGCGCCCGTGATTGCGGGAGTGAGCGGCGGGGTAGATTCGACCGTGGCGGCCGCGCTGGTGCACCGCGCTATCGGCGACCGGCTCACCTGCATCTTCGTGGATACCGGCCTGCTGCGCGCCGGCGAAGCCGAGGCGGTCATCGAGACGTTCCGCGACAACCTGCACGCCCGGCTAGTCGCCGTCAACGCCTCCGAGGAGTTCCTCGACGCCCTCCGCGGCATCACCGATCCGGAGCAAAAGCGGAGCATCATCGGCGAGAAATTTATCCGCATCTTCGAACGCGAAGCGTTTGCCCTTACCCCTAGTCCCCCTCCCACAGGTAAAGGGGCCGGGGGTGAGAGAGAACCGGCCAAATATCTTGTGCAAGGCACCATCTACCCCGACGTGGTAGAGAGCGCCGGGCCGGAGCGACAGGCGGCGGCAAAAATCAAGACCCATCACAACGTCGGCGGCCTGCCCAAAGACATGAAGTTTCAGTTGGTCGAGCCGCTGCGCTACCTTTTCAAGGACGAAGTGCGCGCTGTGGGCCTGGAGCTGGGCCTGCCCGAGGCGATGGTGTGGCGTCAGCCGTTCCCCGGCCCCGGCCTGGCGGTGCGCTGCCTGGGCGAGGTGACCTGGGAGCGCCTCGAGCGGCTGCGCGCCGCCGACAAAATCGTGACCGATGAGCTGGGCGCCGCCGGCCTTCTGCGAAGTGAAACCGCGCAGGCCTTCGCCGTGCTGCTGCCGGTGCGCTCGGTAGGAGTGATGGGCGATGGACGGACATACGGGGAAGTGTGCGCGCTGCGCGCCGTCACCACCGAAGACTTCATGACCGCCGATTGGGCGCGCCTGCCCTACGACGTGCTCGCCCGCATCTCCGGCCGAATCGTCAATGAGGTGCCGGGCATCAACCGCGTGGTGTACGACATCTCATCTAAACCGCCCGCCACCATCGAATGGGAGTAGCCGGTAGGGTAACCGGCAACGCAGCCACACAATACGCAATACGCAATACGCAACACGCAATCCGAATCCTGCTCATGGACCTCACCCAACTCTTCAAAGAAAGCTGGCGCATCACGCGCACCTGCTGGTCGTTGTGGGTGCTGAGCGCAGCGCTGTTCCTGGCCTTTGTCCCGGCGGCGCTGCTGGCCGGCGGGCTGGGCGCGGCCTCGGCGGCACTGACGTTGCCCTATGCCGGCCCGGAGCCGGAGTGGCTCGGCGCGCTGCGCAGCTGGCCGGCGTGGGTCTGGGCAACGTTGGGGATTGTTGCCATCCTCTTTCTGATCGCCTCCACCGCCGTCAGCTACATTGCCCAGGCGGCCACCATCCGCGGCGCGGCCCTGGCCACCGAGCGCCTACAGCCGGTTTCGCTCCGAGAGACGTTACAGCTGGGGCGACCGCGCCTCATGCGACTGCTCGGCCTAGCCGGAACGGTGGGCGCTGTGATTTCGATCCTGACCCTGATCCCGGTCCTCTTGCGCCTTCTGATGGCACAGCAGGCCGGCCTATTTGGCTTGATGCTGGTGGACATGGGGCAAGCCGTGCTTTCGCCGGTGCTCTCAGTTTTGGGACTAGCCGTCTTCCTGATCGTGTTGGCCATCGCGGTAGAGGATGTAAGCGCTCGCCGCGCGCCACGTCGGGCCTGGGCCGTGTTTTGCAAGGGCTGGTGGGCGTTTCTGCTTGTCTTGTTCATTGCTTTCCTCCCCAGCCTGGCCATCGTTGCCCTGGTGTTGCCGGTGGGCTTCATCCTTGCCCTGATGGTGCTGAATACGACGGTCGGCGTGGCCGTGCTGCTGGTGTACGGCGCCGTGGTCGGACCGCTTGGCGTGGCGCTGTTGCTCTTCGTCGCCGTGTTCTCGACCACGTTGTACACCCTGGTCTATCATGCCGCCGCCCGGCTGGCGGATGCTACCGGCAGCCCAATTACAACGTAGTATCATGAGCACCGGATCACACTCCCCATGAGACAATACGGCGGCGTTTCACCACTCCCCACCTCGGAGGCTCAATGACCATCTCGCTCGACTTCGGCAATATCCTGACACGCGCCTGGAATATCGCCTGGAGGAATCGCGTGCTGTGGCTGTTCGGCGTCCTGGCCGGCTGTGTGCGTGGCGGCGGCAGTGGTGGCGGCAGCCCAAGCTTCGACCCGAACAACCTGCCGGTCAGGCCGGATGGCCAATTCGTCCTGCCGCCCGAACTTGAGCGGATGTTTGGCAACATAGACCCTACGGTCTTCATCGTGGCCGCTATCTGCCTATTCCTGTTAATTTTTGTGATCGTCCTGGTGGCCCAGACGCTCGGCATCGGCGGCCTCATCGGCGGCATTGACCGGGCAGACACTGCCGGCAGCGTGAGCTTCGGCGAAGCCTGGAGCATCGCCACCGCCAAGTTCCTGCCACTGCTCGGCCTGACCCTGATCATTGCCGCGATCATCCTTGGTATGGTGCTGGTCATAATTGTGCCAGGTGTGCTCCTAAGTATAGTAACGCTCGGTGTAGGGCTGCTTTGTTTCATTCCCCTCCTCTGCATCTTCATCATCATTGCAATGCTGTTTGGCTTGATCGTTCAATTCGCGCAGATCGGTGTGGTGGTGGACAACCTGCCCATGTTTGACTCGCTGCGCCGGGGCTGGGAGGTGTTCCGCGCCAACCTAGCAAACACCATCATCCTGGCGATCATCGTGGGCGTCATTGGCGTCGTCGTTGGCCTGGTGTTGACGCTGCCGCTCCTGTTCATGATCGTGCCCGTCATGGCCGGGGTTGTAGGCTTTGCCGCCGAGAACCGGGCGCTGAGCATAGGCCTGATCTTCGCTCTGATTTGCTTCTGCCTGTACCTGCCGGTGCTTCTAGTCCTGAACGGTATCCTGCAGGCATGGACAACCTCGGCCTTCACGCTGGCCTATAAGACGTTCACCCGGCCTGCCGCGGCACCGCCGGCTAGCTTTGCGCCCAGCGCACCGTCGCTGTAAACTTCCGAACGGAACTCAAGGGAGCCTGATGGCAGGCTCCCTTCTGTTTATGTCTCCTCGCGTCCGCCTCATCCCGCCCTAATCCGAACACGTTACAATCTCAGCCTATGTTGGGTCAGGCTATCGCTCGCTGGGCAACGGTGCTCTGCTTGCTTGGATTGTTGCTTCAACCTGCTTTGGCGCAAGCGCAGAACGGACAACCATCGGCGATCATCACCGCCGTGGACGTGGGTAACTTCCCGGAAATCCAGGTCTACCTCACGGTCACGGACGCTTCGGGCCGGCACATTCCCGGCCTACCCGCTTCGGCCTTTGCGCTGACCGAAAACCAATCGCCACTCCCTAATTTCTCCCTCCTGGAAGCCGACCTCGGCGTGCAAATCGTTTTCGTGCTGGATACGAACAGTGCCTTTCGCACACGGGACGTTGCCGGCGTCAACCGGCTGGGCCACATCTGGCAGGCGCTCAGCGAGTTCGTGCGCCAGGAGATGCAGGCCGAGGCCGACGACATATCCATCGTGACGCCGGAACAAACGTTGATTGCGCACGGGCGTTCGCGCGACCCGGTGATAGACGCGCTCAACCGCTACACCACCGACTTTGCCGGGGCTGCCGACCCCGGCGCGCTTATCTCAACCGGCCTAAACCTGGCAAGCGATGTAACGCCGCGCCCGGGCATGCGGCGCATGCTCGTGGTGTTAGCGAACGGCCTGCCTGCCGCAACGCCCATCGCCGACTTGGTAGCGCATGCACAGGCAACCGGCGTCGTCATCCACACCGTCTACGTCGGCCCGGCGGATACCCTGGAAACCGTTAGCGCGCAGACCCTCGCTCGGCTCTCGCAGGCAACCGGTGGCCTGAGCCTGCTCTTGGAAGATGCACGCTCGCTTCAGCCAATCTTCGAAGCGACAGCCAACGCACGTCCACAGTACCGGCTCAGCTATCGCTCAACAGCGAAGACAACAAGCCAGCATACGCTGGCGGCAACCGTCCAATTACCGGAAGGAACGACGCTGGCCACGCCAGAAGTCAGCTTCCAACTTCGCGTTGAACCGCCGCTGGTTATGGATCCGGGCCTGCCGGCACAAATCATGCTCGGCGAAAGTGAGAGCCTGGCTGTGCCCATCGTCGTCACCTTTCCGGACGGCCACCGGCGCATGCTACGCGAAGTGCAATTGCTCGTAGACGGCAACGTGGCAGCCACACAGTCGGGCGATGCATCCACGGTGAATTGGCCGTTGGCAGTATATACCGAGAGCGTGACGCCAACCGTGCAACTGCGTGTGACCGACGAGCTGGGGCTGAGCGCGGAAAGCAAGCCGCAGAGGGTAGCCCTGATCGCTGCGCCCATTGCGGCGTCGGCCGACGCACAGATGCCGGCTCAGGCGCCTGCGCTCGGCCTGCTCATACAGGTTCTACCGATTGCGGCGGCCTTCCTGCTTCTCGCGGCGCTCGGTGGCGTTGGCGTGCTCATCTGGCTGCGCCGCCAGCAGCAGACGGAACCGCAGCGCGCTCTCATCGGCGGCGAGACCATCCCCGACCGGCCGCTGGCCTCCGACCTGCACCCGGCAAGTCCACGTGAGCCGGCTACGAGGTCGGACGATTCAACATTGCCGCGCTCCCCGACTCCGGCGAAAAAGGTGCCCACTCTGCAGCATCCGGCTGCCCCTCGGTTGACACGACCCGGCAAGAGCATGCCTCCGGGTTCAGCCTATCTCGAAGTGGTGGATAGCGGTGGAGGCGGCGCGCCGCGCGAGAACATCGAACTACATGGCCAAACGGTGAAGCTAGGCCGCGACCCGGCGGTGGTCAACCTCCTCTTTACAGACCGGTCGGTCTCGCGCTTGCACGCTCGCATCGAACAGACACGCCCTGGCGTTTTTCGCCTTTACGACGAAGGCTCCACCTCAGGCACCTGGGTCAACTTCACCCCCATCTCGCTCACCGACGGGCACGAACTTAGGCCTGGCGACCTGATTAATCTGGGCCGGGTACAACTGCGGTTCAGGCGGCGCGAGAGCGTTGCACCAACCCCGAATGAAGTCGAACGGTTGCCGGAAAGCAAGTCCTCCTTCCGCTCGAAGCCCGGCATGAAGTCGTGAGCCGATCTGACCTCTACAGCTTGCTTCTTGAGGAAAGATTTCGGGTCATTGAAACAGAAAAGGCCCAAACACGTTGGGCCTCTCTTCTGACTCACTTGTGAGAGTAACACTCACTCGTGAGCGCAACAAAACTTTTGGCAATGACCTACTCTCCCAGGCGGTCCCCCGCCAAGTACCATCGGCGCTGTCGAGCTTAACTTCCGGGTTCGGGATGGGACCGGGTGTACCCTCGACGCTCCAATCACCAAAAGCGTTTGCCGAGTTGGTCTCGTGCCAGCCTAGTGCTTCGTTAGGTTAAATTTTGATGTTTTGCCACGCCAAGCATTTTGCCAACGAAACTCAATTACGAGTGCTCACAAACCGACCGTGACGAATCTGCCAACATTGCAACATCTTGCCTAACAAGGCACTAGCCGGCGCAACTGAATAGCGTTTGTGAAAATTCAATTTCTCCGCATCACACTTTTTTGGACTAAGCCCTCGACCGATTAGGACGCCTCTGCTCACGCCTTACAGCGCTTACACACGGACGCCTATATAACCGATAGTCTCTCGGTGGTCTTACTGGCTTATGCCATGAGGGACCTCATCTTG
This sequence comes from Anaerolineales bacterium, assembly GCA_025057205.1. GTDB lineage: Bacteria > Chloroflexota > Anaerolineae > Anaerolineales > UBA6663 > JANWXR01. Next base: position 12,861 of record JANWXR010000048.1, read on the forward strand.
GAACGAGTTTCCCACTTAGATGCATTCAGCGGTTATCTCGACGCGACGTAGCTACTCGGCAATGCCGTTGGCACGACAACCGACGCACCAGAGGTCGCTCCACCTCGGTCCTCTCGTACTAGAGGCAGGCTTCCTCAAGTCCCTTACGCCCACAGTGGATAGAGACCGACCTGTCTCACGACGGTCTGAACCCAGCTCACGTACCGCTTTAATGGGCGAACAGCCCAACCCTTGGGACCTGATACAGCCCCAGGATGCGATGAGCCGACATC
>JANWXR010000490.1:0-423 GCA_025057205.1 Anaerolineales bacterium
GAGCCGCCGAGCGGGTCCACCGTGTTGGTCACGCCGGACTCGTGAGCGATGATTTGCTGCGTGCGCAGGGCGATGGTGACCGCTTCTTCGGAGGGGAGCGCCAGCGCTTCGTCCATCGAGTTGGTGTGCAGGCTCTGTGTGCCGCCGAGCACGGCGGCCAGCGCTTGGATGGTCACACGCACGATATTGTTCTCCGGCTGCTGGGCGGTGAGCGAGACGCCGGCCGTTTGCGTGTGGAAGCGCAGCAGCCACGAGCGCGGGTCGCGCGCGCCGAAGGTCTCGCGCATCTCGCGCGCCCAGATGCGGCGCGCGGCGCGGAACTTGGCGATCTCCTCGAAGAAATCGTTGTGGGCGTTGAAGAAGAAGCTGATGCGCGGCGCAAAGTCGTCCACGGCCAGCCCCCGCGCGATTCCCCGGCGCACA
>JANWXR010000490.1:433-702 GCA_025057205.1 Anaerolineales bacterium
CTGCCGGCCTCGCGGATGTGGTAGCCGGAGACCGAAATCGGGTTCCACTGCGGCACGTGCCGGGCACCGAACTCGAAGGTATCCACCACCAGCCGCAGCGAAGGCTCCGGCGGGAAGATGTACTCCTTCTGGGCAATGTATTCCTTGAGGATGTCATTCTGTATGGTGCCGCGCAGCTGGTCGAAGCGCACGCCCTGCTTCTCGGCCACGGCCAGATACATCGCCCAGAGGATGCTGGCCGGCGAGTTGATGGTCATCGAAGTGGAGAC
>JANWXR010000491.1 GCA_025057205.1 Anaerolineales bacterium
CAAGATGAGCAAGCCCGTCGTTGCCTTCATCGCTGGGCAGACCGCGCCGCCCGGCCCGCGCATGGGCCACGCCGGCGCTATCATCGAAGGTGGTACGGGAACCGCCGAGGAAAAGATTCGGGCGCTGACTGCCGCGCGCGTCAAGGTGGCGAAGCACCCAGAGGAGATTCCCGCTCTGCTCCAGTAGGGTCAACGGATTGAACGGATTTCTCGGATTGAGTTTTTGGTATCTCTTCCCGGCTCTACTAAAGTCCCTTTGAACCGCGAAGATGCAAAGAACGCGAAGGAAAGAAAATGAGGGCGAGGTCTTCGCGCTCTTCGTCGCGCTCTGCGCGGCTTCGCGGTGAGATCATGGCTTTTGCAGTGGAGTCTTTCGTGAAAATTCGCGTCAATTCGTGTGCGCTCGTGAGTACATTGAAAAAACGCACCGCGAAGAGCGCAGGGTTCTTCCTTCTATCATCTCTCCACGTGCTCGGTGAACTCAGCGGTGAAATATCCTTTTTGCAGTGGACTCATTGGTGGCCAAAATTCATGTCTAAAACTCATCGCCAGGCGGCGCATCCTGTGACCAAGGTTGGAAGAGATGAAAGTTATTCAGAAGAAAGTGTGTTTGCTCGGAGATTTCGCCGTCGGCAAGACCAGCCTGGTGCGCCGCTTCGTCGAGGGTCGCTTTGATGCGAATTACCTCAGCACCATC
>JANWXR010000492.1 GCA_025057205.1 Anaerolineales bacterium
GCACATCGGCCATCAGCGCGGCGGAGGGCACCTCCACCATGATGCCGAATTGCACGTGCTCCGGCAGCGCGCGCCCCTCCGACTTCAGTTTGTCACAGGCTTCCTCGAACAACTCGCGCGCCCGGTGAATCTCGCCTAGTGCCTTTTGCGTCCTTGCGCTTTGCGTTAGAGCGATTTCCAGTTTGATTTACGGCAAGGCGTACAAAATTCGAGCTATTTTCAGTGAGTTTCTACTGTGGAGCCGTAAATCAATTAGGAATTTGCTCTAATGCTTTCTTTTTTGCCTGTGAGATTGGCCTGAAGCGCGCGCAGTTTTGGCAACATCGCCCTCGGCAGCGGCGTGACTTTGCCCAGCGTCTCGGCCAGGTACAGGATTTGCGCTACGGATTCGACGCGCTCCAGATGGATGAGGGCTTCGTCCAGGTGCGCGCCGACGGTGAGCGAGCCGTGGTTGCGCAGCAGCACGGCGTTGTGGTTGACGATCAGGTCGCTGATGGCGCGGGCATTGTCGTCGGAGATGGGCAAGGCAAAGCGCGTGGTGGGCACCTCGCCGAGGCCGAGGGCCACCTCCCAGACCACGTCGTGCCGCAGCGGCTTGCCGGCGACGGTGAGCGCGACGGCGTAGGGCGGGTGCGCATGCAGCACGGCGCGGATGTCAGGCCGGCGCCGGTAGGCCTCGATGTGCATGGGCGTCTCG
>JANWXR010000493.1 GCA_025057205.1 Anaerolineales bacterium
AGACCTTCTATCCGCCCAAGTGGGTGACCTTCGTCGTGCTGCGCCTGATGGGCTACGGTCACTTCCCGCTCGAAGCGCTCGTCGCGGAGACGGCGCTTCACTATCTCTTCACGTCACTTTTCTTTTATCTCTTCCTGCGCTCAGGCCGATTGCGCCCGGCGGCGAGCGTGCTGGGCGCGGTCACCTTCACCTACGGCGGCTACCTCACCGGCTACCCGCCACTGCAAAACGCGGTGCTGGCGACCAACCTGTGGCTGCCGCCGGCGCTGCTTAGCGCGGGCCGCCTGGCCGAGTCGCGCCAACCTCGTGACCTGGCCTTCACCGCGCTCAGCCTCACGTGCGCCTTCCTCGCCGGCCACCCGCAGACCTTCGTCTTCGTCGCCCTCGTCACCATCGCCTACTTCATCTTTCGCGCAACACGCAACACGCAACACGCAATACGCAATACGCAATACATCTTTCTCCTCATCGCCCTCATCCTCCTCACCACCTCCCTCACCGCCGCGCAGCTCCTGCCCACCGTCGAGTTCATCGGCCATTCCACGCGCGCCTCGCTCACGTTCGAGCAGGCGGGGCATGGCTTCCCGTTTCAGGACGTGCTCTCATTCTTCATACCCGGCTTCGTCAGCTACTGGAACCCACTGTACGTCGGCCTGTTGCCGCTGGGGCTGGCGCTCTTTGCCCTGCGCGT
>JANWXR010000494.1 GCA_025057205.1 Anaerolineales bacterium
CGGACGGCTCCCGGAGATGTTCCGCGCGGTGCTGGCCCCGGGCGCGGATCTCGACCGGCGCGGGGCGATCCAGAGCGGCAGCCTGCTGGTCGAGGGCATGACCGTCGCGGGAGTCGGCTGAGCGCGGGAACCTTCGGCGCGCTCGCCGGTCCGCGGCGGGCGCCCTTGAAAACCGGGGCGGCGATCCCAACAATGCGCGCCGCCGCGCGGCGGCATCGCCGCGCCCGGCCGCCGCGGCCAAGTCCCTGCGCGCCATCCGAGCGAGGACGAGATGATCGAGGTGCAAGCGCTCAGCAAACGTTACGGCGAGATCCTGGCGGTCGACGGGGTCAGCTTCCGGGTCGGATCCGGCGAGGTGCTCGGCTTCCTCGGCCCGAACGGTGCCGGCAAGACCACCACCATGCGCATGATCGCCGGCTTCCTCACCCCGACCTCGGGCAGCGCCAGGGTCTGCGGCTTCGATGTCGGGGAGCAGCCGCTCGAGGCCAAGCGCCGCATGGGCTACCTCCCGGAGGGCGCGCCGAGCTACGGCGAGATGACGCCGCTCGCCTTCCTCGAGTTCATCGCCGACCTGCGCGGCCTCGAGGGCGATCGCCGCCGCGCGCGCCTGCGCGAGGTGATTGCGCTGCTGCACCTGAAGAGCGTGCTGCACCGGCCGATCGAGACCCTGTCGAAGGGCTTCCGC
>JANWXR010000495.1 GCA_025057205.1 Anaerolineales bacterium
CGGCCAGATAGACCCTGCCTTGTTCGCCCTTGCGGGAACGAATGACGGTGATGAGTTGATGTCCGAGACGCCCGGCTCTGCCTTCTTGCTTGACGCAGGCCTGGTCCGCTGCCGTCCCACAAAGGCAGGCCACGTTGTCGCCCCTGCCTCTGGCTTGAGTTCTTCTGGCAGCGTCATAGTCTAATCCCCTCACGACGGACGTTCTCAAAGAATGGATTTTGTCGCTCTTGCACCCACTTTTCGGGGACCGGGTAAGTGGCAATGAGCACATCGTGCCGTAGGCAGATATCCGATAACGCTTTGCTCAGACGGCGCAGCTCGTCGCGCGGGCTGATTTCGCCTTGCAGGGCAATCATCACATCCACATCCGAGTCGGGGCCGGCCATGCCGCGCGCATAAGAGCCGTACAAGTAAACGGCCCGAAGGCGGTCACCGTACAGGGCAGCCAGCGTGCGCTTCAGGTCATCTAATGCCAGACTCACCGGAGGGGGCAATTGAATGGGAGGCATTTCTTGTTAGTTTACCCTTCGTTGGTTATTCTCTCAATCGGCAGGCGGCACTTCTCGGTCGCGGACGCCCGTACCCATCATGGAACGTGGTGCTAATGTGCCCCTTGCGCACCGACTTCTCGCGCCGGGCTTCGGCGAAGTGTGCACTTGACGAGGAGGTGGTGTTCGATGAGGC
>JANWXR010000496.1 GCA_025057205.1 Anaerolineales bacterium
TTGAACACCGGCGCGATTTACGTGGCGGATAGTTTTCTCGTGGCGGCGTGCGACAACGCCCGCATCCACCACCTATCGCAAGAGGATTGAAACCACCGGCAATCTCATCAAGCGGCTGTTACCCAAACAGATTCATGCCGTGACCACGCAAGGGTTTGAACTCAAAGTGGCGCTCTTCGTCTCTGCGTGCAGCTTCAACCATCTGTAAGGTACTGGACTTTGGTAAATAGAACTTTTGGTGCCAGATATGGCGACTTGCTGCTTTGCCTGACCGCCATATCTTGTGCAGTAGTAACTCAGGTTATTCCAACGAAACACAGGCTCAGGGCAAGCAAGCCGGTGAATGCCCATAGCCCGGCCACAACCAGATTTGCCCATCGCATCAATTGCCGACCTGTCGTTGCAAAACTGAATAGAAAAAGGCCGGTCGTTGAAGATACTCTTGCAGGCTCAATCCACGCGCATCGCGTGCCGAAATAATCGGATCGGTTACCGGCCAGGTGATGCCGATTTCCGGGTCGTTCCAAGCAATGGTGCCTTCAGCCGCCGGTGCATAATAGCCTGTACACTTATACTGAACATCTGCCCAATGCGATAGCGCAGCAAAACCGTGTGCGAACCCGGGCGGGATCCAGATTTGAAGTCCATTATCTTCGTTCAGCTCTATGCCGAACCAGTGGC
>JANWXR010000497.1 GCA_025057205.1 Anaerolineales bacterium
ATGTTGAAATACTTCGGGTTCAGTTCGATGCCGACGGCGTTGCGCCCGGCGCGCAGTGCGGCCACCAGCGCCGAGCCGGTGCCCATCATCGGGTCGAGCACGGTCTGCCCCTTCTTGGTGAAGAACTCGATGAACTCCTGCGCCAGCGTCTCGGGGAACTTGGCCGGGTGCGTCAGCACATCTCGGCGGCGCGGCGGCGGATTGTGGATGAACCACGACTTCTGGAATTTGAGCCAGGCTTTGGCGTCCAGATTGTTGAGACGATTGCGCAGGAGCTTCTTCGAGTCGGTCATCGGTCAACGGATGGAAACGGATGTAGCGGATGTAGTGGATGGAACGGAATTATAGGGTCATCCGCTTAATCCGTTCCCCATCTGCTGCCTCCGTTTCTCCATTAGAGCGGTTTCCAGCTGGAATTACGGCAAGGCATGCGAAATTCTTCGTCCGTTCAATCCGTTGCATCCGTTCCCCATCCGTTGCCTCCGTTGTCAGAAGCCGGCAGCGGCGCGCATCGCGTTGAAGGCATCGAAGGTGGCTTTGATGTTCGTGCCGTACAGTTGCTCCTGACCGATGCCGTTGTAGGAACGGGCGAACGCTACAAAGTCCTGCGCCTGCAAAGCGGCGATGCGCTGCGGATTGGCGTTGACGAAATCGAAGAAGCCGATGACCTGCGC
>JANWXR010000498.1 GCA_025057205.1 Anaerolineales bacterium
CTGGCGCGATTATAGCATCAGCCCCCTTGCTGAATTGTTGGAGAGGGTAGGTGTCCGTTAGACCGTAAGAGTCCTCAAGGGCTTGGCTCTTCAAGTGACCGTCACCGGGCGAGGCGCACCTGTCGTTTCCGATTCGGTGGCCCGGTGACGGTCACTTTGCCAGAGTTCAATCTGCATAACCATCCGGATGGCGGCTGTGCCACTCCCAGGCGCTGGCGATGATTTGCTCCAGCGTCGGGTACTTTGGCTGCCAGCCCAGCTCCTGCCGAATTTTCTCCGACGAGGCGATGAGCACCGCCGGGTCGCCGGGGCGGCGCGGGCCGATCTCGTAAGGGATGGGCCGGCCTGTGACCTTCCGGGCCGTCTCCACCACCTCCAGAACGGTGAAGCCGTTGCCGTTGCCGAGGTTGTACTTGCGGCTGCCCAGCCGGTCGAGCGCCTCCAGCGCCAGGATGTGCGCCTGTGCCAGGTCTACCACGTGGATGTAATCGCGCACGCACGTGCCGTCCTTCGTCGGGTAGTCGCCGCCGAAGATGATCAGCTTCTCGCGCTTGCCGCGCGCCACCTCGAGCACGATGGGGATGAGGTGCAGCTCCGGCTCGTGATGCTCGCCGCGGTCGGGCGTGCCGCCGGCAGCGTTGAAGTAGCGCAGGCAGGCGTGCTTCAGGCCGTA
>JANWXR010000499.1 GCA_025057205.1 Anaerolineales bacterium
CGTCCATGCCGGCCCGGGCACTATCGGTATTGCCTATAGTGAGGGCTTTTAGTTTCAAAGGGGTCTGAATGGACATCGCGACGCTTGAAGACCGGTTGCGGCAGCGACTGCTGCCGGTAGAACCGCGTGCCGAGTTCGTGGCTAGGCTGGGACGACAACTGCGGCAGAGATCATCTCCTTTGCAGGCCGGACGTCAGAGCACCGGCTGGTGGTGGGTGCTGGCGGGTTTGGGCGGGGCCGGCCTGGTCTTTCTTGGATTTCGTCTGTTTACAGCCTTGGCCCGACGGGCTTCCGGAATGGTTTCGCCACAACCCGCCCATTCGCGTACTTGACTCTGCGCTTGCCGATAAAGCGGGGTGCCGCCGGCATGCGCAGCTGACTCTTCAACCCGGTTTCGTGCCTCGCCGGGCTTATACGTGGCACAGCCTAAAAATTCGCGCGAAAAAGCATGTACACAAGGATGGTGAGGGAATGTGCCGCTCCTTCGTCCTTCGGCTTTGCTCAAGATGTCCTGTGCAAGGGGCACTCTGAGCGAACGCCGGGCAAAGCCGAAGGTAGCCGCACATGCTCACCTGCCGGCGTGTGCACGCAAAACCTGTCAGCCGCACCCTGAGCGGACGCTGAGCGAAGCGAAGCGGTAGTCGAAGGGGCGGCACGTTCCCTGGCAACCTTT
>JANWXR010000049.1 GCA_025057205.1 Anaerolineales bacterium
ATAGCGCCCAGCACCGGCAAGCCGAGCTGCTCCAGGTACGCGCTGAGCGCCGCCGGCTCGCTGCGCCGCGCGGCCTTACCCATGTTGCCCAGGATGACGCCTCGGTCGCAGACGATGACGGGATCGTGCACGTAGACCGAGTCGAGGCCCGTCTCCGGCGTTGCGGGCGCATAGCAGATTTCCGCCCCACACTCCGCGAGTAGATGCACAAAAGCGGCGTGCTGGGCAGCGGCCACGTCGAAGTCCGGCTCGCTCAGGTAGTTGAGTGCCTGCCACTGGGCGGCGACCTGTGCGCGATCGCGATACGCCTCCTGCGGGCGCTTGACCACCACACCTCTCAGTTCGCCGATCATGGACCGACAGCCGTATTGTGTCATTGCTCCTCCGATTGAGCAGCGGGCGCTCTAACGAAAAAAGCGAGAAGACGCAAGGTGTTCGCCTTGCACCTTTGTGCTCTTCCGTTGAGCAGCTTGTTCCACCAAAAAATTGTCAGACGCACCCTGTGTGGACGCTGCCCCACGCCACGCGGCAGTCGAAGGGGCGGCACCTTCCCTGACAACCTTTGCGTGCACACGAGCAGCTTTTGCGAGCCCCCATCCGCTATCTCCTCATTCGCGAGTGCACTGAAAAAACGCATCGTGAAGAACGCAGAAGACCGCAGAGGTTTTCCTTAATTTCTCCGCGTGCTCTGCGATCTCAGCGGTGAAACATCCTTTTTATAGTGGACTCATTTGTGTCCCAGCAGTACGTTTTCCATGTACACACGAATCATTCACCCAATTCGCGCCATTCGATGCCAACATATTCACACATTCGTGCTCATTCGCACTCGTTCGTGCCCATTCGTGTTCAGGCCACTTTGCAGTAAGATTCGGGCATGAGCACACGCACGCCGGAGTGGTACCACAAGCGCTCCACGACCTTCACCGCCGACGAGGAAGCGCAACTGCTGCGCCTGATCGAGGCCGCCGCGGCGCCGCCAACCTTCACCCCCGACGACTTCGCGCGGCTGCTGCGCCGCTTCCCACGCGCCAACGGCCAGTTCGCCAAGGACCAGGTGGTGGCCGCCTACCAACGCTTCTGCGCCGAGGGCCGGCTGCGCTTCGACCGTGAAGTGCTGCGCCGCCTGCAAATGAAGCCGGTGCGCACACAGTCCGGCGTCGCCACCGTCACCGTCCTCACCAAGCCCTTCCCCTGTCCCGGCGAGTGCATTTTCTGCCCGACCGATGTGCGCATGCCCAAGAGCTACCTGCACGACGAGCCGGGCGCGGCGCGCGCCGAGGCGCATTATTTTGACCCATATGCTACCACCGCCAGCCGCCTGCGCGCGCTCGAAAACATCGGCCACCCGACGGACAAGGTGGAGCTGCTGATCCTGGGCGGGACGTGGAGCTACTACCCATTGGACTATCAGGAGTGGTTCATCAAGCGCTGCTTCGACGCGCTGAACGGCGTGGAGGCGCAGTCGCTGGAAGAAGCGCAGCGCCTCAACGAGACCGCCGCGCGCCGCAACGTCGGCCTGGTCATCGAGACGCGGCCCGATTACGTGGACGCCGCCGAAATCCGGCGCCTGCGCCGCTACGGCGTCACCAAAGTCCAGCTCGGCGCGCAGAGCCTGGATGACCACATCCTCGACCTGAACCGGCGTGGTCACACCGTCGAGCAGACGCGGCAGGCGGTGACGCTGCTGCGCGCCGCCGGCTTCAAGCTGCACCTGCACTGGATGCCCAACCTGCTCGGCGCAACGCCCGAGAGCGACCGCGCCGATTACGCCCGCCTTTGGGACGACCCCGGCCTGCGCCCTGACGAGTTGAAGATCTACCCGTGCTCGCTGGTGCGCGAGGCCGAGCTGGTGCAGTGGTGGGAGCGCGGTGAGTACCGGCCTTACACCGATGCTGAACTGATTGACCTCCTTGCCGACTGCATGGCCGCGACGCCGCGCTATGTGCGCATCAACCGCGTCATCCGCGACATCCCCGCCGGGCACGTGGTGGCGGGCAGCACCCTGAGCAACCTGCGCGAAGTGGTCGAGCGGCGGCTGCGTGAGACGGGGCGGGCGTCGCAGGACATTCGCTGGCGGGAGGTGAGGGGAAAGAAAGTGGAGATGGGAGACTTGAGATTAAAGACTGAAGACTATGAGACTCGCGGCGGGCGCGAGGTGTTCTTGAGTTTCGAGACGAGCGATGACCGGCTGGTGGCGTTCCTGCGGCTCTCACTGCCCACGCCGGAAGCCACTGCAAGCACCGGATTGGCCGAGCTGCAAGGCGCGGCCCTAATTCGTGAGGTGCACGTGTATGGACCGGTGGTGCGCCTGGGCGACTCTGCTCGGGGCGAGGCGCAACATCTTGGGCTGGGCGCGCACCTCATCCTCGAGGCGGAGTCGCGTGCGCGGGCGGCGGGATATGGGCGACTGGCCGTCATCGCTGCCATCGGCACACGCGGTTATTATCGTAAGCATGGTTTCGAGGTGGGGGAACTTTATATGCACAAGGCGCTATAGCCGCCGGTGATGTTATGCAAGAGTCACAAGCAGACGAGCCACAATGCAGCAGTTCGGCCAGCCATTCCGCATCTTCCACATCCATCTTGCGCCTGGGCAGCGCCTTGGCATGTTGCGGCTTGACCAACGAGACTTCAAAGTTGCCTTCCAGCACGTTGAGGACCGGCTTCCAATAGTCGCCCGTGCTTTCCATCACCACGTGGGTACAGCCACAAGCAGTCAACCAGTCGGACAAAGCCAGCAGCTCAGCCGTCATCGTGCTAAACGTGCGGGTCGCGCGTTGCCGTCCGCCGGGCCGAATGACACAAGCCACCACCATCTTCTTATGGACATACAAACCCGCACAGCGCTCGTAGAGAATCTTCATCCTGTCCTCCAGGGGGAATGAGCATCGGCTGGCGTGGACACCTGAAATGTCAGAATACGCGCCTAGCGCAATTTCGCAAACACTGGAGCCGCGCATGCTAAACTCGAGCGTGTGCCATGAGCCTTCAGTCATCCGTTAGCCATCATCCGCCCTCCATCTGGCGCCTCCTCCTCACCCCGCCGCTCGACGGCCCGCTCAACATGGCCGTGGATGAGGCCCTGCTCGACGCCGTCGCCGAGGGCCGCTCACCGCCCACGCTGCGCCTCTTCGCCTGGACGCCACCATGCCTCTCGCTGGGGTACGCCCAGCCGCTGAGCGATGTGGACATGGAGCGGCTGCGCGCACACGGCTGGGATTTAGTGCGCCGCCCCACGGGGGGCCGCGCCATCCTGCACACCGACGAGCTGACCTACAGCGTCATCGCGCCAATGGACGAGCCGCGCGTCCTCGGCGGCGTAATCGAGAGCTACCGCCGACTCAGCGCCGGCCTGCTCCGAGGCTTACAAATTCTCGGCTTGCACGTTCGGGCCTATAAAAAGACAGCAGCCCCTAACCCATCACCTTCAACCTCCCTGCCCGTCTGCTTTGAAGTCCCCTCTGATTACGAGATCACAGCCAACGGCCGCAAGCTGCTGGGCAGCGCGCAGGTTCGCAAGCGCGGCGCAGTGCTCCAGCACGGCTCTTTGCCTCTGGTCGGGGACATTGCCCGCATTTGCGATGCTCTGCGCTTCGAGTCCGAAGCGGAGCGGGAACGAGTGAAGGCGCGCGTCCGTGAGCGGGCGACGACGGCGCAGGCTGCGCTAGGACGCGAAGTGAGCTGGGACGAAGCGGCGAGGGCAATCCGCACGGGCTTCGCTGAGGCGCTCAAACTAGAATTCCTCGAGGCGGCGCTTTCGGCAGACGAGCAGGCTGCCGCGGAAAAATTGCGCACGGAGAAGTACGCGGCGCAGGAGTGGAACGAACGAAGTGTGACAGGGAAAGGATAAAGATTTGCGCAATCTACTTATGGCTGCGGTGTTGGCGGCTGCGGCGTGGCAACGACGATGATCACATCCGCAAAGCGCAAGGTGCGCAGCAGGCGCTCGACCACGATGGCAGCGTTGGACTGGGCAACGTTGAGGATTCCGTCCTCCAGCGCGCCCTGACGAATTTGCTCCTCCGCCGTTTGGCGCGCCAGCGCCTCCAGCTTCACGTCGCCCTTCGTCAGCAGGCCGGTCTGCCGGTCATAAACGTACGACTTCTCGTTGTCCAAGCGCGAGACAAAGATTTCTGCGGCGGGCAGGATGACGGTCACCTGGCCGTCGTCCGGCGAGACGGTCACATCACTGGGTTGCAACTTGCTCAGATCAACGCCTGCAATCACCTGGCCGTGCGCGACGAACAATAGCCGGTCGCCGAAGAGCGGACCGAGCAGGCCCTGTCCCTGCTCCGCCACAATCACCTTTTCCAGCGTGTACTGCACCGTCTCCAGCCGCGCCAGCGAGCGGACTTGCCGCACCACCGTTACCGAGTCTGGGTAGATGGTGGGCGTGGGGTTGAAGAACTGCTGCACCTGCGTGGCCGCCCCGGCTGCTGGTGCCGTCACTCGCTGCGAGGCCTCGCGGATGGCGTTGACGATGCCCCAACCAGTCAAGGCCGCGATGATGAGCAGGCCGACGACCAGCAGGTTGCCGTAGGAACGAGACATAGGCCGATTATAGAGCAGATCTCTCCGACCCTTGCGCCATCGCCTGCTCTGGGCTACCATCCCCCTGGCTTTGGACATCGCCTACAACCCCCGTCAGCCCTATGGTCATCGGCGCTTCCCGCGTCCGCCTGCATCTACCCGGCTGCGCCTCGCTCAAGGAGAAGCGCAGTCGCCTAAAGCCGCTGCTTACCCGTCTGCCACGGGAATTCAATCTGGCCGTCGCCGAGGTCGGCTTGAACGATGTCTGGCAGTCCGCCGAAATCGCGCTGGTCACCGTAGTGAACGGCGATGCCGGGTTGGCGCACAGCCTCCTCGAACGTGCCGTTGCCTGGATCGAGCCGCACTATCCCGATATGCTGGTTGTCGAGTCTGAGATCGAATTGCGTTGAAGTTCAAGCCCTTAATCCTGCGGGAGACGCGGCAGAACGATTGGCTGCGCCCGATGGGGCTGAGTGGAGAGATGGCCGGTGATGAAGACCTTGCGTGCCTGGCTTATAGGTATCGGTGTATTGCCGCTGAGCGCCCGCGTCGCTGCGCCGATGGATGAGCTGCGTGCGCCCCTCACTCTGTCGGTCAATCAGTCCCTGAACATTCCGGCAGTGCGCCGGACGAACATCGGCGCCGGCTCGGTCTGGGCGGCGCACTTTTGCTCACCCTTCCCCGGCCTGCTGACCGTCTCAGCTACTGCTTCTGCAACCGCCACCGGCACCTGGACGGCAAAGCCGACGACCACACCCTATGGAACGGCAACACCGACGGACACGCCTACCCTCACCGCAACGCCGACGTTCGACCCCAAGCAGGGATTCTTCCGGCCGGTGTCGAACGTCAGCCCAAACGCTGGCGGCAACACCATCACCGTCGAACCCGGCAGCCCGATCGCCGTCTCCGTCGATTTCCAGATCTGGAACGCTGCCGATTGCCCGCGCTGTACCGCGCAGACCGTCAACGCTGCACGGGGACACACAGACGATGATGCCAGCTCGTTGCTTTCTCACCAGTTATTGACAACACTCGATGGACGGTTGCTCAGGAGGCATTGAGGATGATTCCAGCTCGTTACTTTCTCACCAGCTTATTGATCGTTGCGCTGTGCCTAAGCGCCTGTGACTCTGCTACGCCTACGCTAACGCCGACCCTCACGCCGGACGTGCGCTCCGCCACTGTTACCGAGTTGCACGGGCCGGCGACCGGGCGCGCCACGCCGCAGGAGATGCCTGGCCCCATCTCCCCCGGCTTCACGCTGCGGACGGGCGGCGAAGTAAAGACCGGCGAGGCAGCCCGCGCGCGCCTCGACCTGAGCGACGGCACGGTGCTGCGCCTCGGCGCAAACACCATCTTCGTGCTACAAAGCATTGAACCCCTGGCGGAACAGACACTGGCGACCAGGCTGCAACTGTCGCTGGGTAAAATCTGGGTCAGCCTCACCGGCGGCGAGCTGGAGGTCGAGACGCCGGTCGGCGTGGCCTCGGTGCGCGGCTCGTTCGCCATCATTCAATACGCGCCCGGCGACCCCGACAACCCGGATGACGATGTGCTGGTGCTGGATTGTCTGGAAGGGAGCTGCTCGGCGCGGAACGCGGCAGTCAACGAGCAACTCGGCAACCTGGAGCGCGTGGCGTTGAGCGCACAGGCCAGCTTACGCCAGACCCTCACCGCCGACGATGTGCGCCGCTTCGTGCAGGATAACCCGGAGAGCGAACGCCTGATTGCTACGCTGACTGCTGCGCCTCCGGCCACCCCCTCGCCGACCGCAACGCCTGCTGCTGCGCTCACCAAGACATCCACGCCGCCGGCTCAAAGCGCTGTGCCGCCTACAGCAACGTTAATGAAGACCCCTGCGCCGGCACCAACTACAGCTACGCCGACCTTCGTCATCCTGGGCACACACATCGTCCAGCCCGACGAGACCGTCCTGTGCATCGCGCGCGGCTACGGCGTCGACCCGACGGCCATTGCGGCGGCCAACAACCTGGGCAGTGACTGGCAGCTCACTGCCGGAAAGACGCTGCGCATCCCAGCGGTGAGGTGGCGCAACATCGCTACCGGCCCGGTCTGCCCGCCCCAGTTCCGCTCCCCCTATCCGGGGTTGCTCGTCACCACGCCAACCGCGACCGTCACCTTCCTCTCGACTGCAACCCCAACCTTGCCGGCGCCTGCGCCTACCGACACGCACACCCCGGCGCCTGCGCCTACCGACACGCACACGCCGGCGCCTAGACCCACCGTGACGCCGACGCCCACTGATACGCCCAGCGCCACACCCACCCCTGTGCCCGACAAGCAGGGCCCGCTCATCACCAACCTGAGAGCCTCTCCCAACCCCATCATTCCACGGAACACTCCTTGTCAGGTCACGTTCTTCGCTGATATCAGCGATCCGAATGGCGTCTCCAGCGCGCAGGTCGACTGGACGTTCACTAACGTTCAGCAAATGACGGAGAGCGGCACGCTGACCATGACTCCGGCGCAGGGCAACATCTGGCAGGTAGTGTGGACGTTCAAATTCAACATCGCACCACCCCACGGCATCGTCAATTGGAGCGTTATGGCCACCGACGGCCTGGGCAACACCGCCGCCTCCACAGCGCCGCCGCTTACCGTGCAACCGCCAGGGTGTGCTGAAGCCAGTCCCCCCATCCCTCTCTCTCGATGAAGAGGAAAGGCTGGAGCGAGGGTGTGCACGCAAGAGATGTCAGCCCCTCCTTCGACGACGCGGGCAAAAGCGCTCCACCCCGCTCAGGATGTGGCTCCCACGGACAACCGTTGCGTGCACACGGAGCTAGGGAGAGCTTTGCCCTGTCGCCTATAGCCTGCCACTCTCGGCCCTCGGGAAGGCGCCTACCTGCTCATGCATTTGGCTGTTCCACTCACCCGCAGGCTTCCAGGATTGATCCTGCTCCTGCTTGTCCTCAGCGCCCCAGCTGCCTGCAAGCGCCGGATCGTGCGGCCCGAGGACCTGCTGCCGCGCACGCCCGAGGGCGGCGAAGTCAGCCCGCTCGTCACCAACACGCCGCAGCGCAGCGCCCGCCTGCGCGAGTTCAGCGGCGCGGTCGAGCAACGCGCCGACGCCGCCGCGCCGTGGGAACCGGCCATCCCCAACGCCACGCTGGCCGTCGGTTATCAGATACGCACCGGCGCGGATGGGCGCGCCTTTATCGAGTTCACCGAGGGCAGCCGACTGCGCCTCGGCCCGAACACGACCATCACTTTCAACTTCCTCAACCCGTTCAACGACAGCCTGCTGACCTCGATCGCGCTGGATCACGGCGAGGTCTTCATCCTGCTCACCAGCGGTGCGCTGGACGTGGAAACTTCGCTCGGCATCGGCTCGGCGCGCGCCTCCTACATGAGCGTGACCTACGACGAGCTGACACAGACGCTCAGCCTCTCCTGCCTGCAAGGAGTCTGCACCTTCACCGATTTCTTCGTGCCCGGCGGCTGGAAGTATGTGCAGACCGGCGCGGCGCGCTCCTCGCCCCAGCGCATGCAACTGGCCGACTTCGGCTTCTGGGGTATGCGCGTGCCCGAAGCCACGCAGTGGGCGTTCTACGCCACCGAGGCGCTGGTGCAGGGCAGCGCCACCATGCCCATCATCGCCACCGAGACGCCCACGCTTCCGCCGGTCGCCACGCCAACGCCCAGCTCGGAAGGACCGACCCCCACGCTGCCTCCGGACGCCACGTTGACGCCCACGCCCGTTCCGCTACCAACGGTCGCTATCCTCACGCCCCGACCTCGCCCGACCTTGGACATCATCGGCATCCACCGCGTGCTGGCAGGCGAGACGTTGTACTGCCTCGCGCGCGCATACGGCGTCGAACCGGTGGCCATCGGCCAGGCCAACAACCTTCCCAACGACCTGCGCCTCACCGCCGGCCAGGTGCTGCGCATCCCACGCGTGCAATGGCGCAACATCTCCAACGGCCCGGTCTGCGCACCGCAGTTCAACTCGCCGTTCCCTGGCCTTCCCTATACGCCCTCCGCCACGCCGGTCGACACGTCGTCCACGCCCGAAGCTACGGCCACACCCGTCTGCCCAGCCAATGAGTTCTTCGACCCGGTGATGAACCTGTGTCGACCCATCGCCACGGAGCCGCCGCCCACGCCTTAGTGAAACGCCCATCCCCGTGACCACCGATATACCTACGCCGTGATCACCAGCAAGACGAATGGACACGAACGATTACGAATGGGGCACAAATGAGTCCACTGCAAAAACGATGTTCTCACCGCAAAGCTACAAGGAGCGCCAAGGCCTCGCCCTCATTTTCCTTCGCGTTCTTGGCATCTTCGCGGTTCAGCTCGGCTTTTTCAGTAGCCATGAATGGATATGGATGAAAGACGAATTTGGTTGGGGTTGCCTTTCGCGCCAATGCGCGTAATTCGATGCGCCTTTTAGCATCGAATTGCGCGAATGAAAACGAATGGACTCGGATAGACACGAACTGGACACGAATGATTGCAAATGGTCACGAATGGACACCAATGGCTCTGCTGAAGAGAGGCCCATCTGAACCGCGAAGAACGCTAAGAAAACAAAAACGAATTCTTTTCGCCCTTCGCGGCCTTACGATGAGATCGTTTTTCTTTCGCAGTGGAGCACCAATGAGTGCGAATGAACACGAACGAGTATGATGAAAACAAAGAATCCTTCGTGAGTATTCGCTCTCATTCGTGCAATTTCGTGTTGCAATCCCATTGCTCCTCATGCACTCTATAAGTCTGCGCCGCCAGAGCCTCGGCCTAATTGCTTTGGTCGTCGTGTTGATGCTAGTGGCCAGCCTGACCGGCCTATTCGACGGCCTGGAGTTGAGCGCCATCAACTTGGCGTTTCAGTTGCGCGGGCCGCAGCCACCGCGCAGCCCCATCGTCATCGTCGCCGTTGACGACAACACCTTTGCCAACACCGGCCTGCAATGGCCCTGGCCGCGCACCTACTTCGCCCAGCTGGTAGACCGGTTGCGCGAGGGCGGCGCGCGCCTGATCGCCCTCGACGTGTTCCTCTTCGAGCCGGAGCAGTTCAAGCCGGCCACCTACATCGTGCAAGGAGAGACTTTTCTGGCCATCGCGCAGCGCTACGGCATCGAGCCGGCGGCCCTCATCCAGGCAAACGGGCTGGACAACGCCGGAACGGTCTGCGGCGGGCAGACGCTCACCATCCCCACCAACCCGCCGCAGCAACACGTGGTTATGCGCGACACTATCCCGCTGCTGGCCACGCGCTACGGTGTAGAGGCCGAAGCGCTGTTGCGCGCCAACAACCTGACAGACCCCTGCCAGATTCTGCCCACCGACCTGCTGCAGATCCCTGTCTTCGGCGCGGTGACGTACCAGGTTCGCTCAGGGGACACGGTAGCCCGCATCGCCGGACTGTTTCAGGTGAACGCGCAGGCGGTGCTGGACAAGAGCGGGCAGCCGGCGCGCGACCCGCTGACGCCGGGGCAAACGGTCTCCGTGCAACTGGGCGATGCGGCGCTGGCGGCTGCGCTGCGTGACGCTGGCAATGTGGTGCTCAACGGCAAGATCCGTGAAGTGGTCGAGGCCGGAGGCCGCAGCCGCACCCTCTACCAGCCGACGCCCCGGCTGAGGGAGGTCGCCGCCGGCTTCGGCATCAGCAACATCGGTATTGACGCCGACGGTGCCGTGCACAGCATCCTGGCCTGGGACCGCTACGCCGATACGGTGTACTACTCCTGGCCGCTGGTCGTGGCGGCACAGTACAAGGGTCAGCCACTGACGGATGCTGCTCTGGACTCGGTGCGCCTCGGCGCGAACGTCTTGCCGCTCAACCGTGGCTACCTACGCATCAACTATCGCGGCCCAGCGGGCACCTTCCCCACCTACTCAGTGTTGCAGGTCGTCAACGGTGATTATGCCCGCAGCGCGCCGGACGCCTTCCGCGACAAAATCGTCCTCATCGGCGCAACCACGGTCTCGCTGCAGGACGTGTACGTTACACCCTTCGGCGCAGAGCCGCGCATGCCTGGCGTCGAGCTGATGGCCAATGCGCTAGACACGGCTCTGAGTGGCGAACACATCGCCCTGCACTCCGGAGTCTGCGCGAACCCGGCCACCGGCCCGGCCTTCCTGCGGTTATGCTCGTTTGCCGAGCGCGGGCCGATGCTGATCGGCATCGTGCTCGCCGGGCTGATAGGCCTCGCTCTACTGTTCATCCGCCAGCCCTCGCGCGCCGTGGCGCTGCTGCTGGCGCTGATTGCCTCGGGCACGGCGCTGTGGCTAAGCGCGTTCCTGTGGCTGCGCGCCGAGATCCCGCTGGTGGCGCCGCTGGCCACGCTGCTGCTCGCCTTCGCCATCCCGACCACCGAGCGCGCCTTTGCCGAGGAGCTGGAGAAGCGCCGCGTGCGTGGCATCTTCGAGCTGTTCATCTCGCCGGAGATGGTCGGTCAGCTCATTGAGCAGGGTGTGGACGCGATGCGCGGCAAACGCGCCGAGCTGACCATCCTCTTCTCCGACATCCGCGGCTTCACCAGCATGTCCGAGAAGATGACGCCGGAGGAGCTGGTAGCCGTGCTCAACGAGTATCTGGGCGCGATGACGGACGTGATCCACAGGCACGGCGGCACGGTGGATAAATATGAAGGCGACATGGTGATGGCCTTCTTCGGCGCGCCGCTGCCCCTGCCCGACCACGCCGAGCGCGCGGTGCGCTGTTCGATTGATATGCGGCTGGAGCTGGAGCGGCTGTGGGCAAAGTGGTCGGCGGAGGGCAAACCCTCGCAGCTGGAGATGGGCATCGGCCTGAACACCGCCGAGGTCTTCGTCGGGCTGATCGGCTCCGGGCGGCGCGTCAACTACACCGTGATGGGCGACGGCGTCAACCTGGCCTCGCGCGTGCAGGATTTGACCAAGGACCTGAAGTGGCCACTGCTCATCACTGAGTTCACCTATGCGCAGGTGCAAGACAAGTTCGATTGCGAGTTCGCCGAGGCGCGGCTGGTGAAGGGCAAGACCGTACCGGTGGGCATATATCGCGTGCTTGGCGAGAAGGGCGCGCCCGAGGAGCATCGCGTCAGACCGCTGTTTGCCTGAACACAAATTTGCTTCAGGAAGCCCACGTGATTTCCCCCAACGCCACCCTCGATAAACCGATGACGCCCCGCAGTTGCGCGCTGGGCTGCCTGCTCTGGCTGATGGTGATGGCTACGCCTGCCCTGATCTTTTACCTGGCCGTGCAGGGCGAGCTGGATTGGCGGCGCGGGCCGGGCAACCTGGAGGAGGACCGCCTGTTCGTCATCAACGAGTCGGGGGCCGCCGGCGTGGGCTATCTGGCCTCGCGCCTGGCCGACGAGGCGGCGGACGGCGCCATCTGCGTGCACACCACCGTCACCTACTTCCTGTGGCGCAACGATGAGGGCGGCGAGCCGAACGCCCGCTACTGCACGTGCTACTCGCGCAACGCGGCGGGGGAGTACGAGCCGAACGGACAGGTCTGCCCGTGATGCGAAGCGCCTGCCCCGTAGTACTCGCGCCGCGTTTCCGTCCACGAAGGCGAAACAGAGGAGCGGATGACAACGGATGCAGCCGCATCAATATTGCCACCAGACCGGCCTGGCGCCTGAGCGCGTCTGTCCGTTTGAATCCGTTTATCCGTTACGGTATGTGGTGATTACACACATCTGGAAGAAGCTCGAGGAAATGGATGGTCGGCCAGATCGGACAAGGTAGCCGCGGTCTGCCAGACCGCGCTAATGCCGCGCAACAAGAGGTACAGCCCATCGCGGTCCTGTGCCAGGCCAAGCTTGCCGCCGAGTTGGCGGAGCCAGTGGCCGTGATGGCCGGATAGCCCAGCCTCTTGCGCTTCTCCCCACTGAAACTCGGCGGGCGGCTCTTGATGACCGTGCCAACGCCTTCAAATTGCTGGGTGTACGCCTTCTCAGAGTTCACCAGATCCACCCCAATCACCAATAGGGCCGATCGGTGCGCCGCGACCGTGGCCTGGGCAACCCGATACAGCCCTTTTTGCAACGTCCAGTGTATGAACCGCTTGTTTCCTAAGAACCGATACCCGCGTTGGCATGTTGGCCAGATCGTCACCTCCGAATGGCTGACCCCGCGCGCAATCCGGGTCACCACGGGCGGATTGGCTGCTCACCACGCCTTGCACCAACAACCCGGCCACGGCTTTCAACCGCGCATCGGGCAACAGACTCGTCACCGGCTCCAAAAACGTCCACAGGCTCTCGTTCAATTCGGCCACAGGCAACACCGCCAGCAGAGTGGAATGTGGTATCGTATTCATGCCTCCGCTTCTGAGAAGATCGATCTTCAATCACCCAACCTTACCTCAGCGAGCGGAGTTCATTCTAACCTTCAGAGATGTGAATCATCACCGCGGAGATGGTCTTGATCGGGAGGTCAACTTCGATGAGGCGTTTGGGCATTGTGGATGGAACGTCGGCAAACGGCAAATGGCTTGCTTGACGAAAAACGGCGTTGGGGATTATAGTCTTACTCACCTTACGCAGTTTTGCGTAAAATCAGCCCATGAAAAACAGCAAACTCTTCGACCTGTACAGTGATTATCTGA
>JANWXR010000004.1 GCA_025057205.1 Anaerolineales bacterium
CGTTGCCCGAGTCCGCCACTTTGATGTCGAGGAACGCGCCCTGCGGCCCGCGGTCGGCGGCCTGCAGGCTAATGGTGAGATGCCCGCCGGTGGGCATGGCCTGGATGGCGTTCTCGATCAGGTTGACGAACACGCGCTCCAGCAGGCCGGCATCGGCCAGCACGAGCGGGCATTCGGTGGGGACATGCAGGGCGCGGATGATGTTGCGCTGCTGGAGTTTGGCGCTCCAGCGGCTCAGCAGCCGTTCGAGCATCGGGCGCAGGTCGGTGAGCCGGAGCTTCGGCTCGATGGGCTTGGTCCAGGCCAGCATGTTGTTCATCAGCTCGGAGAGGCGCGTCGCCTCGGCCTGTATCTTGGCGAGCGACGGTTGCAGCGGGTCATCCTCGCTCAGTCGAGAGGCGATGAACTGTACCCCCATCGAGATGTTGTTGAGCGGTGCACGTACTTCGTGCGCAAAGGCGGCGGTGGATTGGCCGATGTAGGCCAGATGGTCGAGTTGTTCGCGTTTCAGCTCTTCGGCGCGCAATTGCGAGAGGTCGCTCAGCACCACGACGCAGCCGCCCGCCGGCGGAGGCAACGGCCGGATGCGCAGCATCACCGGTAGGGCCTCGCCGTTGCGTCGGTGCACTTCGCCCTCCTTCTCGTCAGGCATGGCCGGATCGTTGAGGGCGGCCTGTAGCACACGCGCCAGCGTTTCGTCGGGGGAGAGCACGTCCTCCACCTTCAGGCCGATCACGTCTTCCGGGCGATAGCCGAGCATACGGGCGGCTGCCGGATTAAGTTCGTCCACTGCGCCGGAAGCATTGACGAAGAAGATGCCTTCGCTCACCTGGCTGTGAAGAGCCGAGAGCTGGTTGGTGAGGACGTAGGTCAGCCGTTGTGCGTCGAGCAGGCGCGCGTGCCGCGCTACCTGGCGAATGAGCTGCATGAGGTGGCACGCGGCCACTTCAAGATAAGGCGCGGCAGCAAGAGGCGGCGGGCTGCCCACCTGATAGGCGAGGAACAGCACGCCCATCGGCGTCGGCGCTTTGCCCAGCGGCTGAGCGATGAGGTGCGCCCAGCCGGCGGCGCGAAACGCTTGGGCCAGTGGGTTGTCGGCGCGTTGCGTGCTGTTCCAGGTCAGCGGGGATTTGAGCGGGCCGGCCTGCTCCGCCGGCAGGCTGAGTGGAACCTGGCGTGGCAGGTTGTGGCGGAGCTCCAACCGGAGTTCGCCGCTTTCCGGCAGGGTTTGGTACAGGCCGGCGGCATCGGCGCTGAAGGCGGCGGCCACGCGCTCCAACGCCGGCGGCAGCACCTCGGCGGTCGGCGCGTCGAACAGTTCCAACACCAGATGCAGGTGTCGGATGAGATGTTCATGGCGTGCCTTCTCCAGCTCCTGCGCCTGGCGCGCCTCCGTGGGCGTGGCCTGCGCCAGCACCAGGACTTCGCCGCCGTCGTCGAAGGCCGAGATGCGAATGTCCATCGGCAGCGGCCGGTCACCGTGAGTGAGCACGGGCACGGCCAGCAGCTGGCGGACATTGCCCGGTTGCAAGTTGTGAAACGTCTCCAACGCTTCGGGCGACAGGATGAACTCGGCCAGCGCGCATTTGAGCAGTTCTTCGCGCGTCCAGCCGGTGAGGGCGATGGCGCGGCTGTTGATGGTGACGAACTGACCGGTGCGCGGCACGACCACCCAGGCCGCGCTCGGCATCTGCTCGATGACGTGCTGCAAGCGCGTGGCGTAATTGCGTGGCGGGAAGAGCGCGCGCAGCGGATTGAGCGGCCTGGTCCTTAGGGAGGCAGAACTCATTCGGCGTAGGCGGTCATTGGCGCCAGGGCTGCGGCTCGCGCACGGGCCAGACCGCGCAGGTGTGCAGGAAGGATGCCGAGCATGTTGCGGTACTTCGCCACGGTGCGCCGCGCTACGTGGACGCCCTCCTCCGCCAGGCGGGCGGCGATTTCGTCGTCGGTCAGTGGGTGCGTCTCCGCTTCGATGATGCGGCGCACCTGGTCGCGCACGGAGAGGCTGCGGTCGAAGAACTTGGCCAGCGGCACGATGCGACCGCTGGGCAGGGCGATGGATTTGCCTGCCACCGCCCGCGAGATGGTTGACTCGTGAACGCCGAGGGCGCGCGCGACGCGCGAGCGGGTGAGCGGGCGCAGATCGCCGTCTCCACCCAAGATGAAATCGCGCTGTTCGGTGGCAATCACCTCCATCAACCGGCGCAGGGTGTGATTGCGCTGTTGTAGGCACTTGGTAATCAGGGCTGCGCGCTCCACAGCCTGCGCCCACTTCTCGCGCTCTTCGTCGCCGGCGAAGGCGGTGTTCTCCTGGAGTGCCGCCTTGAATTGGGGGTTGACGCGCAGCCAGCCGGAGAGCGGTGTGCTAATCTCCACCATGAGGGCTTTGCTGTGCCGCATCTGCGAGATGGTGATGTCGGGTTCGCGGTAGCCGACCACGTCCTCATGCGGGAGTTTGCCTTCGCCCCAGAAGGCGCGGGCCGGGTAGGGCGTCAGGTTGCGCTGGATGAATTGCGCAGCCTGCGTGGCGAGCGCCGGCGGAATGCGCAGGGCGCGCGCCAGCCGTGCGTAATCCTGCCGCGCCAGCGCGTCCAGGTGATGCTCGATGATGTGCCGGGCCGGCGTTGCCAGCGCGGCGGGGCAGGCCCCGGCCTCCACCAGCGAGTCGAGCTGGATGAGCAGCGACTCCTGCCGGGTGCGCGCGCCCACGCCGGGCGGGTCGGCGCGCTGAATCAGGCCGAGCACACGCTCGACGGCAGACGGCGGCACGCGCAGGTAGGCGGCGGCCTCGGCAAGCGGCTCATCGAAGAATCCGTCCTCATCCAGCCGGGCCAGCAAGTAAGCGGCGATCGGCCGCTCGTGCGGCTCGAGCATCGGCGCAATCTGGCGCAGCAGATGCTCTTCCAGCCGCTCCTGTTGGCGGGCTTCCAGGTCGGTATCGCGTTCCTCGCCATCCGAGGCGTTCCGCCCGCCGCTGGGCTGCCGGGGCGAGAGGAAAACCACGGGCAGGTCATCCTCGCGCGGCGCGGCGCAGGTGGGGCAGGGCAAGCGGGTGAGTCGCTTGTTGCACTGCGGGCAACGCAGCTCTTCGACCAGCTCGAGAGCCGGGTTTTTGTTGAGTTCGTTGCGTAGGGCCGCCTCCAGCTCCGTCGTGGACATGTGGAGGAAGGTCATGGTTTGAGCCAGGTGAGCGGTGGTCTGCGGACGAAGTTCGTGGAAGGCGCGGTGACTGAGCATAATGCCTGGCAGTTTAGCCGTGAGTATAAACTTGGTTAGGATGCCGGTCAACGCTGATGCAAGTTGTGTGCCAGGCGACCGAACCAAGAAAGACGGGAGCATTTCAGATTATTGGCCGCCCCTTCGACTACAACCCGCAAAGGCAGCGGGCCTCCGTTCAGAGTGCAGCCCGGCCAAAAAATAGAAATGCACCCAGAAAGACCGCACCAGCTTGAGAGGGTTGACGGCGAAGTTACCGACGGGTTGACCATCCGAGTCGTGCAGGTCGGAGCCTGGCCCGCTGTTGGCATCCGGCGTGGTCAGGGTGTAGCGCGGGGTGGTGAGAGCGGCCTGCGTCAGATCAATGCATCGGCGGTTACCAGGACGTCAGCAATGCCGGTATCAATTGCCGTTTCGAGCGTGCCGCTGCCATTGGCAATGTTACTGTCGTGTCGCGGCGGCCGTTGCTGTTGTAATCGTGATAGATGACCTCCGGTGAGCGTGCCAGCGGGTCTGCGCCGAGGGGACCGCAAGCGAAAAGTTGAGTAGTACGAGTGCCTGAAGTAAGGCCAGTCCAAGGCGACTCAGTCGTCTGGCCTGACTGTTGGCGGGTGTGTTCATAGAGTCCCCAGAGGGCCGATTCGTTTGTGTCACCTGCGGGTGATGCTCATCATATAAAAGCAGCCTGCAGAGGCAAACGGCCTGGCTAGCCGCAGGAACAAAAAGGCCTGGCAGGCAAAAGCCTGCCAGGCTTTGGGATCGTGAGGGTTACAGCGCCGGATTCTCCACCGGCGCAGCGCCTGACTGTGGCCGTGCAACCTGCCGGATCACCGCCGCCAGCTCATCCAAGGCCTGATGTTTTGAAACAAAGGCAGCTGCGCCGGCCTCCCGGGCGCGGCTTTGCAGAAACTCGTCGTCGTACAGGCTGAGGATAATGACGGCGCTCTGCGGAGCAACGGCATGCAGTGCGCTGGTCGCCGCCAGGCCGTCCAGGCGCGGCATATCAATATCCATCAGTACAATGTCGGGCTGAAGCTGCCTCACCAGTTGCAGCGCCGACTCACCGTCTTCCGCTTCACCGACAATGTGCATGTCCGGTTCGGCGCCCAGCCACGAACCGACGGCTTGGCGAATAACAGGTTGGTCATCCACGAGAAGAACACGGATCGCGTCCGAAGAGTCCACGGTTCCACCATTCAGGGTTGACTCCCGCCGAGTGTATACTGTTCGCGCTATCCTTGCCATCCCGCTCTAGGCCTACCTGTTTTTTGTAAATCAGTCTCTCTGAAATAGGAGCGCACTCCTATGCGCGTTTGGTTCTCCGAGCGCCATCGCCGCCATGCCACCGACCCGATCCGCTTTCATGATGAGCCCTATGCTGAAGTCCCCGCTCGGGCCGAGCGCATTCGTACAGCGTTGCTGGCGGGTGGATTTACTGACTGGGCCGAGCCTGCCGATCATGGTCAGGCGCCGCTTCTGGCCGTGCACACTCCTGGCCTGCTCGAGTTCCTCCAGACGATTTATCCTGCCAGCCGGGGTCTGCGCCCGGCTACCGCTTTCTTTCAGGCCGATACTTTCGCAACCCGCAGTGCGCGCCGCCGCTCGCCGCATCCGTGGGCGCAGGTTGGTTACTACGCCTTCGATATCGAAGCGCCGTTCCTCGAAGGGACGTGGGAGGCCGCTTACTGGTCTGCCCAGTGCGCGCTCAGCGCCGCCGACGCCGTGCTCGCCGGCGAATGCGCCGCCTACGCGCTCTGCCGCCCGCCCGGCCATCATGCCCTGGCCGATCAAATCGGTGGCTTTTGCTACCTGAACAACGCCGCCATCGCCGCGCGCTATCTGCAACAGGGCCGGCCGACTCGCGTTGCCATTTTGGACGTGGACTATCATCACGGCAACGGCACGCAGGAAATCTTCTACGCCGACCCGACTGTTTTCTTTGTCTCGCTGCACGCTCACCCCGATATCGAGTACCCGTTCTTCTGGGGAGGGGCGGAGGAGCGTGGCGAAGGGCCGGGCGCGGGCTTCAACCTGAACCTGCCGCTGCCGCAGGGCACGGGCGATGCCGAATATCTTGCGGCGCTCGATCAGGCGTTAGCCGCCATCCGCGACTACGCGCCGCGCTACCTTGTCGTCTCGCTGGGGCTGGACATTGCGCAGGGCGACCCGGCTTCGCTGGCCGGCTTTGCTGTAACTACTGCCGGCTTTCGCGCCATCGGCGAGCGGATTGCGGCGTTGGAGCTGCCGACGCTGATCGTGCAGGAGGGCGGCTATCGGCTGGACACGCTGGGTGAGAACGCCGTTGCCTTTCTGCGGGCTTTCCGCTGAGTGAGCGCTCGGCGCAAGGCGAGTTGCTTCTTTACCGCAGAGCGCGCCGAGTGCGTGGAGATATGACAATAAAGAACGCTGCGCTCTCGTAACTGCTCAGCTGTCCTGATTTATCCGCAGATTACGTAGCTTTTCGCAGAGGCAATCTGTGACCATCTGTGACATCTGTGGATTCTTTTCAACGGCTGGAAGCCGTTGCCTGAGCAGTTACGCGCTCTCTTCGGTTAGCCCCTCGCCGTAGACTCAAGGATATAATTCCCCGCGATGCGCATCGCCATGCTTTCTTATCACACCTGTCCGCTGGCCACGCTCGGCGGCAAAGACACCGGCGGCATGAACGTCTACGTGCGCGACCTGACGCGCGAACTGGGACGGCGCGGCCTGCGCGTGGACGTGTTCACCCGCTCTCAGGACGAGCATCAGCCGCACGTCAAAGAAGAGCTGGGCTACGGCAACCGCGTCATCCACATCCCGGCCGGGCCGGAAGTGCCGCTGCCCAGAGAAATCCTCTACCAGCACGTTCCCGAGTTCGTCGGCGGCGTGCGCGAGTTTGCGCGTGCCAACGACCTGCACTACGACGTGATCCACGCCCACTATTGGCTCTCCGGCGTGGCGGCCCGCAGCTTGCGTGAGACTTGGCACATCCCGTTCGTGCTGATGTTCCATACCCTCGGCCACATGAAGAACCGCGTTGCACAAAGCGAGGCCGAACGCGAGGGCGCGCTGCGCGTGCAGGTGGAGACCGAGCTGATGGCCCAGGCCGACCGCCTGATTGCAGCGACACCGGCAGAGATTGCACAAATGCAATGGCTCTACGGCGCCGACATCAGCCGCGCCGTCGTCATCCCGCCCGGCGTGGATTTGAACCTCTTTTATCCGCGCCCGGCCAACGTGGCGAAGCAACGCATCGGCGTGGACCCCGACCGCATCCTGCTCCTCTTCGTCGGGCGCATCGAGCCGCTCAAGGGCCTGGAGACTCTGCTGCGCGCGCTGGCCGTTCTCAAGGAGCGCGGCGTCTGCCAGTGCAACCAGCTGGCGCTCTCCATCATCGGCGGCGACCCGGAGGAAGATGCCGCCCAGCGCAATGCAGAGATGGAGCGCATCAAGGCCCTGCGCAGCCGGCTCGGCCTGGAGGGGATGGTGACCTTCCTGGGCAAACAGGATCAGGACACGCTACCCGATTACTATTCCGCCGCCGACGCCGTCGTGATGCCGTCGCACTACGAGTCCTTCGGGATGGTGGCGCTGGAGGCGATGGCCTGCGGTACACCCGTCATCGCCTCCGAAGTGGGCGGGTTGGCCTTCCTGGTCAAGGACGGCGAGACAGGTTTCCACGTGCCGGACCGCGACCCGGAGGCGCTGGCCGACCGCATCTGCGACATCATCACCGACCCGCTGCTGCGCGCGAAACTGGGCGGCCAGGCGGCGGAGTACGCGCGCAGTTACTGCTGGCCGCTCATCGCCGATAAAATCATCGCAGTTTATCGCGAACTACACACAGGCCGTGCACCGGCCTGGCTGGAGCGAAGAGGCAAGGCGCACGATGGTGCCGCCCTTACCAGCGAAACAGCCTCCGCATCACCCGATCCCACACCGCGTCCGGCAGGAAACGGCGCAGCAGTATATTGAGCGTGGTGCGGAAGGGGAACGAATAGCGGGCGCGCGGATGCGGGGTCATGAGGATTCGCTCAACGAGCGCCGCGAACTGCTCCGGCGGGAATCCCTCGCGAGCGGTGGCCTCTGCCAGCTGCGCGTAGCGCGCAATCAGCCCGCGATATGCTTCCGCCCTGCCGCCCGTGTACAGCGCCCGCGCGTTCTGCTCGCCGGCCTTCCAGATGGCCGTCGGGCTGCCGCCCGGCTCGATCACCACCACTTTCACTCCAAACGGCGCCAGCTCCAGCCGTAGCGAATCGCTCAGGGCCTCCAAAGCAAACTTGCTGGCGTGGTAGGCGCCCGTCACCGGGAACGCCATCCGCCCGCCCATGCTCGAAACATTGAGGATAGTTCCGCGCGCCGCCTTGAGCAGCGGTAGCAGCGCCTGCGTCACCGCCACCTGCGCGACGACGTTGATCTCCAGCTGCGCGCGCAGGTCGGCCAGCGGCAGGATTTCGAGCGGGCCGGGGTAGGCCGTGCCGGCGTTGTTGAGCAGCGCGTCGAGGGACGGCGCGAGCGCAGCCGCCGTGCGGCCCAGCTCCGCCACCTGCGCGTCGTCGGTGATGGCGCAGACCAGCGGCTCCAGCGTGATGTTTTTCTGCAACGCTTCGGCGCGCAGGCTCTCTGCATCGAAGGCTTTGCGCACTACGGCCAGAACGCGCCAGCCGCGCTGCGCGAGATGAAGCGCCGTCGCTCGCCCAAACCCTGAAGAACAACCCGTAATCAGAATCGTTCCGGTCATTCGCCCTCATTGCCTCCGTTTCCCTCATTTCCCGATTTGAAACTCCACCCACTTCTTTCGCAGCCAATACGCACTACGCGATACGTAGCATGTTGCAGTCAACGCGCTCACCACAAGTCCCACCGACCACGTCCACGGCTCAAAGCGCATCTCAACGATGTGTTCGCCCGGCTCGGCTAGCGGCACGGCGCGGAAGGCAAAGTTGGCACGTAGCACTTCCACCTCGACCCCATTCACCCAGGCGCGCCAGCCGGGATACCACACTTCGCTCAGCACCAGGTAGGCTGGGGCCGGCGTGCTCACAGCGATGCGGTAGGCCTCCGGCGAATAGTGCAGGTAGTAAAGATTTGAGTTCGGGGGTTGAAGGTCGGGCAGCGGCAGAAGCGCAGACGTTTCCAGCACGACCTCCCGTGTGGGGTCGAAGTCGGGCGCCACGATTGCGGCGAAGGCGGCCTCGCCATCTGGCACTGCCCGCGCCGCGTACTTCAGGCTGATTCGCGGCTGCGCGTTGGTGTTCAGCCAGATGTCCACGCCGGGGTCGTCGTTGAAGACGGGGACGATGTCCGGGTCGTCGGCGGGCGGCCGGTCTTTGGCGGCTACAATCCACTGCGCGCCGAGGAAGTCGTAGCGCGGCGCACCACGCGGCCCCATCGAGCCGATGTAGGTCTGATAAGCCGCCAGCACCAGCGGATTGCTCACCCCGCCGATGTCCTCCAACCCGTGCCGCGCTGCCGCGTCCGGCGCCCAGGCGCCCGTGGTCGAGTCAATGCGCGTCGGGCCGGGCCGGCTCTTCAGGTAACCAACGGCAACGGGATGTTGGAAGCCGAGCGTCGGGTCGGCGAAGTCCACCTCGACGAACGCGCCGTGGAAGAACAGGTCGGCGGCGAGGACGATGATGGCGAAGGCGGGGGCGAGGGAGGATAGAGAGTAGCGAGTAGAAAGTAGTAAGTAGGCGGCGAGGAGCAGGGCGAGGGTTACGGCCAAAGTCCAGAGCAGGTTCGATACCCGCTCTCCGGCTGGCGCTACGACAAGATATGCAATGACCAAGATTGCTACAGCCACAACGCCAAATCCGGCAACCCATCGCCCTCTCTCTTTGCACTCCGCGTTCTCTGGGGTGAACACTCTCTGAAAGCCGAAGCCCGCCAGCACGGCCAGCCCCAGGTCGGTCAGCAGAACAAACCGCGCCGGCGCGCGCATTTGCGCAAAGCCGGGGACGAACTCGTAGAGCAAGCGATGCAGCGGCGTGTTCTCGCCGAGGGCGATGAGCAGGCTGAGGAAAGCAAGGGTTGCCCAGAACCCTTGGGTGCTGAGTCGGTGACCGGGTGAGTGAGCGATGAGGTGAGTGGAGCCGCTGTGCGAAGTTGTTGTGCCGGGCCTCTCAATCAAGGCGATGCCGGCGAAGACGAGCGGCAGCATGCCCAGGTAGCCCAGCTCAACGCGCAGCCACGGCCCCCAGTAATCCGCGGCGCCGCGCCCGAAGAGCAGCGGTGAGACGAATCCGGCCAGCCCCGCCCAGGGCAGGGAGTACAGCGCGGCTTCGGGGTACCTCAGCCGCGCGCGCGCCGTGTACTGGGTCAGCTCAAGCGCCGGCAGCAACGCCAGGGCGCTCAGGCCGAGGGCGGCGAGGAAGACGAGGCTGAGGAGAATCGCAGAGCGTATTGCGTATTTCGTATTCCGTTCACGCAACACGCAATACGCTATACGCCATACTCCCATACAGCCTATTGCCCCAAAGCTTATCAGCATCATCTGCGCGTGGCCGGCCAGCGCAGCGATGCTCAGCACCGCGCCTGCGGCCAGCGCCCAGTTCACGCTGCGGCGCGTCAGGCTGAGATGCAAACAGGCCAGCGCCAGCGGCAGCCAGGCCGACACCGCGACGATGTTCAGGTTGCCGATGTGCGTGACCAGGACATCGGAGAACATGAAGGCGACGGCGGCAAAAATAGAAGGAAGAAGGAAGAAGGAAGAAGGTGGAAAGAAGGGAGAAGGAAGAGGGTGGAAGGTTGAGGTTGGAGTGGCGTGAGCGCCCGCTTTAGTGTTCTCTTGCGTGCCGAGTAGGACTCGCATTAATACATACATCGAAGCGCCGGCCAGCCAGAAGTGAAAGACCACCAGCCATTCGATAGCGCGGTAGGGGAAAGAGGGCGCCAGCGCGAAGGCGAGCAGGTTGGGGGGGTAGAACAGGCCGCTCTGGTTATCGGCGGCGAAGGGCATGCCGGCGTAGAGCGTCTCGTTCCACAGCGGAATGCGCCCGCTCCATAGCGCACGCGCTGCGTACGAGTACGTCGGCCAGAGGAAGGAGGCCAGGTCACCGCCGCCGCGCGGGATCCACGCCACGCCCAGCGTCACCGGCCAGAAGAAGATAAGCGCCAGGCCCGCCAGCGCCGCCAGCGCGATCCAGTCATGACGATGCCGGCGAAGCCAGACACCCATCCGTAATTGCCCGGGCCGTTTACGGTTGAAGGATCTTGGTCAGAATGCGCACCGGCATCTCGCTCCAGCCACGCGCTTCGTAGAACGGGATCACCTCGGTGTTCTGCGGCGTGATGAGCAGATAGACCTTGCGGCAGCCCTTCGCCTGCAGGCGGGATTCGACCTCGCGCAGTAGGGCCGCGCCCAGACCGTTGCCGCGCAGCTCGGCGGCCACAGCGAGGTGATAAATCAGCCCGCGCCTTCCATCCCACCCGCCGATGACCGTGCCGGCCAGGCGCCCCGCCACTTCGGCGACGAGGAAAAGGTCTGGGTCGCGCGTCAGCTTCTTGGCAATTTCATCGCGCGTGTCGGAGAGGCCGACGCCGATGCCCGGCCCGGCGTTGCGCCAGAGCGCCAGCGCCGCTTCGTAGTCGCGGTCGAGGTCGAATTCGCGCAGGGTGAAGGTGAGCACGATTTACGACGGGGCCTGGCGGGTCAGTCTTCTTCGCCGCCGACGATGCGCTTCCACGCGCCGTGGATGCCGTCCTCGGTGACGCCGTAGTAGACGTAGATGTGGCCGTTGATGCGCTGTGCCAGGTCGTAGCGGGTGACGCCGCCGCGGGTCGTCTTCTTGATGAGCGCTCGGTCGTTCTGCCAGTGGAGGCGGGCCGGGTCCAGCCGGCCGCTTTCATGCTCGGTGATGGCGTAGTGCCAGAGCTTGCGGGCGCTGGCTCGAGTCACGTTCTTCACCACGTTGCCGTTGCGCAGGTCGCGCATGGTGTGATACTTGCGGCCGTTGCGCTCTTCGGTGGCGACGATTTCGACGCCGGTTCGGGGCGCGTCGCGCAGCGCTTCGGGGGTGGAGGGCGTTGCCGCCGGCAGACCGGCGGGCGCTTCGGCGGCGGAGTCGGGCGCGGGCGGGGGAACAGGTGACAACGCCGGCCCGGTCGCCTGACCTGTGCCGTGCACCAATCCCCGACCTGCCCGGCCGCGCAGCACCAGCTGCACGATCTCATCGCGCACGGCCATGGAGGTCTCGGCTTCATCCCGCACGTAGATTTTGTAATCCTCGACGGCGTAGGGCGGGTCGTCGCCGCGTGGCGTGAGGATGCGAATGATGGTCTTGCCCCTCGTCTCCAGCGTGTCCACCGTACACTCGAGGTGGGGCGTAATCATCTGGTCAATGGCCGCGCGCAGCTCGCCGGCGGTCTGCTTCGGGTTCGGCACGCCGTGCGGCGACTGCTTGGGGTCGGCACTGACGCCGATGTAGACCGTGCCGCCGTTGGTGTTGGCGAACGCGCAGACATCGGCGATGATGGCGTACTGTTTGCCGCCGCGCACCTGCGCGCTCTCGTGGAAGGACTGCACGATGTTAGGGCCTTCTTCGCGCGCCTGCTGCACGTAGTCGAACTCAACTTCGGCGGTAGGGCTGTGCGGGCGGGTGCGGGCGAAGTCGTTGCCGGCGAACAGCTCCTTCAGCGACTCAAAGCTGACGTCATCAAGGAGCACATCGGTGGCGCGGTCGCCGACGCCCAAGTTCTTGGGGTTGGCCGGATCGCGGCGCAGCCGGTGGGCGTCCGAACCCTGGATGCAGTGCATCCGGCGCGGATATTCGGGTTTGGAGCCGTTGAAGAAGCCTTTGGTGGAGCCGCGCCCTTTGCGGTCAAGGTCGGTCACTTCGAGCGCAGCCAGGTGCGGGTCTTGGGTATAGGCGATGCGCGTTTGCCCACCGAAGCCGAGGCCGCGCATAGCCACGCCGTTGGACGAGTTGGCGTGTGCAGCAATGGCGATGCCGCCCGCCTCGGTGATAAGGCGATAGGCGGTGAGCACGTCGGCGGTTGCGCCCACCTGCGCCGAGCCGAGGTCAATCTGGTCGCGCGGCACGTGAAGGCTGAGCAGCAGGTGCTCCAGCTCGCGGCTCGGCGTGTCCGGGGGGAAGATGCCCAGGACATGAAAGCCGAAGGTGGCGGTGAACTCGAAGCCGGGCAGGACGAGGATTTTCTGCATCAGCCGGCGATACTCGGCCAGACGGCGCTGCTCGTCCGGCAAGATGCGGCCGAGGCGTTCGAGGAATTCCAGTTCGCGGATTTCATCTTTGAGTCGCCGGATGCCGGCCACCGTGTTGTGGTCGGTGATGGCGATGATGTCCAGGCCGCGCGCTTCGGCGCGCTGGAGGATGTCGAGGTAAGTAACGTTGGGTTCCTGGTAATCACTCGAGGCGGGGGTGTGGATGTGTAAGTCCATCACGCGCCAGCTTCGGGCGCGTTTTGTCTTGGGGGGCATAAGATTCCGAAAGGTTCAGGCCAGCACGCGCTGTAACATGGCCGTAAGCGCGTCCGGCGGGTAGGGTTTGAGTAGAAAGTGGTCGGCGCCGGCGGCCTTGCATTGCTCTTCCATATCCATGCCGGAGGTCATGATGACCGGGAGGCCGGTCAACTCCGGGGTCTGGCGTAGGGCACGCAGGACCTCCATGCCGTCGGCACCGGCCAGGTGCACGTCCATCAGTATTGCATCGGGTTTGAAGTTCAGGGCTTCCACAAGCACCCGGTCGCCATGGGGTACCACGCGCACCACGTAGCCGTCAAGCTCCAGCAGCGCCTGTAAAAGCCCGGTCATTGTCCGGTCATCGTCTACAATCAGGATGTTCTTTGGCACGTTCCACTTGCCCTTATGAAATTCTGGCTTGTCGGTTCCGTTCTGTTTTCTGGCAAGGTATTCGGTCGCTCTTAGTATACGCGTCTCTCCATCCGGCTGCGAAGGGTCACCTGACCTTGAGCTTTGCACGCCGGACGCGCCGGCGCAAGGCGCCTGTGGTGCGCTTACGCGGCGCAGGGGCCGGCTCCAGTGCAGCTTTGAGCACATCCTCTACGGTATCGGCGAAGACGAACTTGATTTCGCGCCGCACGTCTTCCGGCACATCCTCCAAATCCTTCTCGTTGCGCCGAGGGAGGATGACGACCTTGAGGCCGGCACGGTGGGCGGCCAGTACCTTTTCCTTGACGCCGCCGATGGGTAACACCTGGCCGCTCAGGGTGACCTCGCCGGTCATGCCCACGTCTTTGCGCACCGGTCGGTTGGAGACGAGCGAGGTGATGGCGGTGGCCATGGTCACGCCGGCGCTGGGGCCATCCTTGGGCGTGGCGCCCGCCGGGACGTGCAGGTGCAGGTCGTGCTTGTCGAAGAAGTCGGTGGGCAGGCCGAGCGCGGCGGCGTTGGCGCGTACGTAGCTGAGCGCTGTGCGGGCCGACTCTTGCATCACCTCGCCCAGTTGGCCGGTGAGCTGGAAGCCCTTGTTGCCGGGCATCAGCGTGGCCTCGACGAAGAGGATGTCGCCGCCGACCGGCGTGTACGACAGCGCCGTGGCCACACCGGGCCGGGAGGTGCGCTCGGCGACCTCTTCGGTGTAGAAGTATTCGGGCTTGCCCAGGTAGCTCGCTACGTCGGCCTGCGCGATCCGCACCTTGGTTGCTTCGTTCGTCGCCACACGGGTGACC
Organism: Anaerolineales bacterium; assembly: GCA_025057205.1. Classification (GTDB taxonomy): domain Bacteria; phylum Chloroflexota; class Anaerolineae; order Anaerolineales; family UBA6663; genus JANWXR01. The sequence goes on from JANWXR010000004.1 coordinate 13,849, forward strand.
ACTTTGCGGCAGATAGCGCCGATGCGACGCTCCAGATTACGCACGCCGGCCTCACGCGTGTAATTGCGGATGATGGTCTGGATGGCCTTATCATTGAAGGCGATCTCGCCGGGGCGCAGGCCGTTCTCCCGAATCTGGCGCGGGATCAAGTAGTGCTTGGCGATCTCGACCTTCTCGCGCTCGGTGTAGCCGGAGAGGGTGATGATCTCCATCCGGTCACGCAGTGGGCTGGGGATGGTCTCCAGCGTGTTGGCGGTGGTGATGAACAGCACCTGTGAGAGATCGAAGGGCACGTCCAGATAGTGGTCACGGAACTCGCGGTTCTGTTCCGGGTCGAGCACTTCCAGCAGGGCGGAGGCCGGGTCGCCGCGGAAGTCTGAGCCGAGCTTGTCCACTTCGTCGAGCATGAAGATGGGGTTCTTGCTCTCCACACGCCGCAGGCTCTGGATGATGCGGCCGGGCATCGCGCCGATGTAGGTGCGCCGAAAGCCGCGGATCTCGGCCTCGTCGCGTACGCCGCCCAGCGCCAGACGGATAAACTTGCGGCCCATAGCGCGGGCAATGCTCTGGCCGAGCGAAGTCTTGCCGACGCCCGGTGGCCCGACGAAGCACAGAATGACGCCCTCACGCTCGCGACGGATATGGTCAACGGCGGAAGAGTCGGATTGAGCAGAGGCTTCAACTTTCAGTTCCTGCCGGCGTTTGCGCACGGCCAAGAACTCCAGGATGCGGTCCTTCACATCCTTTAGACCGTAGTGGTCTTCGTCCAGCACGCGGCGCGCGTGCGCTACGTCCAGGTTGTCGTTGGTGGTTTTAGACCACGGCAGACTGGTCAGCCAGTCGAGGTAGGTGCGGATGACGCCATATTCGGCGGCGGCGGGCGGCAGCTTGGAGAGCCGATCGAGTTCGCGATTGGCCTCCTTCAGCGCTTCTTCCGGCATCTGGGCAGATTCAATCTTTTTGCGAAACTCTTCTACCTCGACGGCCTGCTCGTCCCGCTCGCCCAGCTCGCGCTGAATGGCCTTGAGCTGCTCGCGCAGGAAGTACTCGCGCTGGACCTTCTCCATGTTGCTCTGGGCTTCGGATTGAATCTTCTTACCCAGCTCCAGCACTTCCAGCTCTTTGCTCAGCAAACCCAGCAGCCGTTTGAGCTTGGCCGTGACCGAGTCCAGTTCCAGCAGCTCCTGCGCTTCAGCTAGTTCCATGCGCTGGTAGGTGGCGATGGTATAGACGAGCTGGCGCGGGTCTTCGATGTTAAGCATGGCAGCGACCAGCTCACCGGGCATTGAGGGCACCAGCTCGGCTACGCGTTGGAACTGGTCGCGCACGCTGCGGACGAGGGCCTCGACCTCGAGGTTGTCTTCGGCGGTTTCGGGGATCAGGCTGACGCGGGCCTTGAGGTAAGGCTCCTGTGCCACGAACTCTTCCAGGCGGAAGCGCGCCAGGCCTTGCACCAGCAGGCGGATGGTGCCGTCCGGCGCGCGGAAGAGCCGATGGACGACCGCTGCCGTGCCGACGCGCCACAGATCGTCCGGGCCAGGCGTCTCCAATTCGGGATTCTTAGAAGCCACCAGACCGATGACGCGCTGGCCGACGACGGCGTCATCTACCAGGCGAATCGAGCGCGGCTGGCCGACAGTGAGCGGGACGGCGGTGAGCGGGTAAACGACCACGCCACGCAGCGGGAGGATGGCCAGCGTCTCCGGGATGGCCAGCTCGCCGGCTGCCTGGGACGCTTCCGCTGAGCCTTCCTTTGCCGGCGTTTCGACGTTGGGAAGTTGCGTCAGCAACGCGATCATCTCGACCGGGTCAACTTCCACTTCCTCCGATAGGAAGCGAGGCAGGGGAAAGACAAGAGGAGACTTAATTGCGCTCATTCGATTCGGGAAGGGCGGCACCTCAGCGCCGCCGGGTCTGCCCCACGGGGTCGGGCGTTAGCGGATTTCCAGGCGCCGAGGCTGGAGCTTGGGCAGGGTGATGCGTAGGAAGCCGTCTTCGTACTCCGCCTGAATCTCGGCGGTCGCCACGGCGGTGGGCAATTCGACGTCAACGCGAAATTCCCCAAAATTGATTTCGATCTGATGATAGGACCGGGGCACGGAACGGTCGTGCGGGCGTATGCCGGCAATCATCAGACGGCGGTCTTGTAACTCAATTGAGATGTTCTCACGCCGCATCCCGGCCAGCTCCACCTGTACGACGATGGCCGTCTCGGTCTCATAGATGTCGGTCGGGGGCCGCCAGGCATGCGAGCGACGACTGGCTAGCCAACCCGTGCCGGTGGAGTATGCGCCTGTGAAAAGGACTTCGACCAACGAGGGGTCGTCTGAGGGGCGGGATTGTCGAGGCCGGTGCGCGGTCATCGCTGAAGCCTCCAAGCTTGCGAGCAATTCATCGGTGCCGGAATTCTACCATAGCCTCCACCGAGAACCTCGTTGGTGTGCACGCAAAACATGTCAGTCGCACCCTGAGCGGAGCGAAGCGCAGTCGAAGGGGCGGCACGTTCCCTGACAACTTGGCGTGCACACCCTCGTTGGAACCGCGAAGACCCGGAGGATGCGAGTCAATGCTCCGCTATCCTGATTGAGCCACAGATGTCGCAGATTTTTGCGGAAAAGAGTCTGTGACTATCTGCGATGTTTGTGGAATCTCCAGCCCATCGGCGATTATGGCCTGAGACGTTGTGGATGCAAAAGAGAACAAAGGCGAATCCTTCGCCCTGTTCGCCGCTCTCTTCGCGCCTCGGCGGCGAGTGCGCGGTATTTGAGGCCCCGCTGCCGGTCAATCTCAGTTACCGAACACCATCAGCACGACACGCGGCGTGAGGAAGGCCTCAAGCAGGGCAGCCATCGCCAGCAGGGGAATGACCAGCCCAAGCAAAATCTTGGCCCAATCGGCCAGCGCCAGCAACCAGCCTTCGCTTAGAGTCTTGCCGGGCGGCGGCGCGATGACGCTGGCGCCCAGGCGCAGAATCGCACCGCCGGCGAGCAGGGCCGCCGGGATTTCGGCCACGCCGTGCGGCAGGATGAAGGCGGCGAAGAACGACAGCGGCGAGACGCCGGCCAGCGCCAGCTGCCCGGCGAAGAAGCCGGTGAGCGCCAGCGGCACCATCAACAGGACGATGGCCAGCACGCCCCACGAAAATATGCCGAGAAGCGAGGCGAAGCCGAGCGCGCGCAGGTTGATGAGGAAGACCCAGCTCGCACCGGTGGGCGAGAAGAAACCGAACTGCGCGAAATGCTCAGCGGTGTCCTCCAGCAGCCGGAAGTTGCCCGCAACAAACAGGTTGGGATACTGCGACGCCTGGCTGTAGCCGAGGAGCACGGCGCCGAACAGCGCCAGTCCGAGCACCGCAATTGGTGCGCGCAGGCGCGCAACCGTCGGGAACACTTCTTTCCGGTACCAGCCGGCAAGGCCCGCTCTCTGGCCTGCGCCTACAAAGCCCTGCGCAAAGGTGCGCCAGGCTGCTTTCAGGTTAAGCTCGTCCAGGTCGCGGCCCAGCAGTTCTTCGCGATTGAAAAGTTGCACGCCCATTCGCAGCAGGATGAACAGGATGAGCAACAGCGCCAACAGAATCCACCAGAGGGCCTCGTACCGTCCCCAAAGCATGATGACGCTCTCTCCCTGAATGAGCAGGGCAAAGGGGATGATGATGAACGAAGCCAGCAGGTTAGCAGCGCGCACCGAGGTGGCCTGCGAGGAAACCACAACCGCCCCGGCGACCATCACTAATCCTTGCACGGTGGTCAGCGCCAATATCTGTATCAGGAGGACAGGCTCAGCAAACCAGCCCACCGTCAGCGCCAGGCCGACCAGATAGACGAAGATGCCGAGATACGATGACAGCAGTGGCGGGAGAGTGGAGGCCAGAATCTTGCCGACGTACAGTTCCGTGTCTGTGAGCGGCGAAGCCAGCAGCGGCTCCAGGCTGTGCCGTTCCTTCTCGCCGACGAAGCTCTCCAGCGCGATGACGAGCGAGACGGAGATGGGGAAGAAGCCGACTACCATCAACAGGAAGGGCACCAGCCGCTCACCAAGGATGTTCGCGCCGTGCTGCGCCATGAAGTCGAGCATGCGGTCGGCGGTGAAGTTCATCAACAGTGGGAAGAAGAGGGTGAGCACCACCACCGGGAAGATGATTCGCCAGTCGCGCAGCTGGTCGCGTAACTCGCGGCGGGTGACGATGAGGGCGCGGGAGAGAGTCATGGGGGAAATTGTTACTGGTGCGCAATGACTTGCAGGTACACGTCTTCCAGGCTGCGCGGCACTTCGGCGAGGGTGATGACGGGCACGCGGCGTTCGGTCAGGCGCTGCAGGATGAGCGGGTTGTAGGTCGCCGGATCGGGCGTGCGGTAGCGCAGCCAGTTGTCGCCGGCCTCCACGATTTCAACGAGGTCGGACAGGGAATGGGCGACGCCGTTGAGCGGAGCCGCTGTGCGCAGTTCGAGCAGGGCCGGGCCGAGCAGGTCGCGTTTGAGTTGCTCCGGCGAGCCGCGCGCAACGATGGTTCCACGCCGGATGATAGCGATCTGGTCGGCCAACTGCTCGGCCTCGGTCAGGTTGTGGGTGCAGAGGATGATGGCGCGGTTGGCCGAGCGCAACTGGGAGATGGCGTCGCGCACCAGCCGTGCCGACTCGGGGTCCATGGCCGAAGTCGGCTCGTCGAGCAACAGGACGGGCGGGTCGTGCAGCAGGGCGCGGATCAGCGCCAGCTTTTGGCGCATGCCTTTGGAATACTCGCCGAGTCGCTTGGAGACGGCCTCGCTCATCCCGAAGCGTTCTAGCCAATAGGTGGCGCGTTTCCGGCAGACGGCGGGTGAAAGGCCGTACAGCTCACCGAAGAAGCTTAGGTATTCCTCGGCCTGCATGCGGAAATACAGGCCATGATGTTCGGTGAGCACACCGACGCTGCGACGCACCGCCTCCGCTTGGCGCACCACGTCGTAACCGGCGACGCGCGCCCAGCCTGAAGTCGGTTTGAGGATGGCGTGCAGCATGCGCACGGTGGTGGTCTTGCCGGCGCCGTTGGGGCCAAGTAGCGCCAGCACCTCGCCGGGCTGCACGTGGAGCGAAAGGCCGCGCACTGCGATGAAGTCGTCGAACTGCTTGACCAGTTCGTGAGCTTCGACCATGTCCCAATTATAGAGCCTGTGCGGGCACTGAACTGGGCGGAAAAGTTGGCGCAGGGTCGCGGCGTCAGGGGCGAGCGTCGCTTGCTTCAGCGGGTTCTCACAGGCAGGTTTGTCAACAGCCGCCGCCGCAAGTCGTTGCCTGCCTAATCGCGCGCTTCGGCTTGCGACGTGCCTTCCTCCGCTGGTGGCTCGGCAGCCGGCGCAGAGTCCGAGGCCGGCGCGAGCGCCCCCGCTTCGCGTTGTGCCTTCAGCTCGTAGCGGCGCAGGCGGTGACGATGGCGCGTAACCAGCACCAGCGCTGCGGTCACGGCTACAATCAGCATGAAGGCCTGGTTTGTGTTGACGCCGAAGAACTGGGCGTTGTCCAGCCGAATGAAATCTAGGAAGAAGCGCACGGTAGGGTAGGCGATGGCGTAAATCAGCATCAGGTCGCCGGGCTTGAGCCAGTCCGTGCGCCGGCGTGCCAGGTAGAGCAGGCCACCGCAGATGAGCAGGTTGGCGAGGGACTCGTAAAGAAAGAGCGGATGAAAGCGCTGGTCGGGCGTGTAGGGTGGGATAGGGTTGTCAATCTTTATGCCCCAGGGCAGGGTGGTCGGCGCGCCATATAGTTCCTGATTGACGAAGTTGCCCCAACGCCCGATGGCCTGACCAAGCGGCAAAGCCGGCGCGGCGATGTCCACCCATTCGAGAAAGTTCAGCTTTTTCCAGCGGGTGAATAGGTACAGGCCGAGCAGGCCGCCGAGCACTGCGCCGGGGATGCCCAAGCCGCCTTGGAGGGTGTTGATGGCCTCGAGTGGGTTCTCGAGGTAATACTGGGTGGTAATGCCTTGCGCGATCATGCTGGGCGGCGGGGTGAAGATGTGCCACAGCCGCGCGCCGATGATGCCGGCGATAAGCGTCCAGAGCAGGCCGTCCCAAACGAATTCGGGGTTCTGGCCGCGTCGTTTGGCTTCAAGCGAAGCAAGATAGGCCGCGACGAACGCGCCGCCGACCAGGATGAAGCCGTAGTAGCGAAAGTAGAGGGGGCCAAGGTGGATGCCAAATTGGTCGAAGTACATTGCCGTAACCTATTTCTCAGTTGATTTGGTCAGCGCCTGCCGACGCACATGCCAGGCCCGCTGTAGCGCGGTCACGTTTGCCAGGATGGCCATAATCCACAGCGCCAGCCAGGGCACGTTGAGGAGCAGCGCCGGGGCCATCACAAGGTAGCGCTCCATGCGCGTCAGCACGCCAACGTTGCAGTCGAATCCGAGCGCCTCGGCGCGCGCCTTGGTGTACGAAACCATCACGCTGCCCATCGTCGCCAGGAAGACCAGCAACGCGTATAACCAAGCCAGCGGGTCGGGGCCGGTGACGTAGTAGTACAGCAAGCCCATGAAGATGAGCATCTCGCTCCAGCGGTCGGTGACTGAATCCACGAACGCGCCGAACTGCGTGGGCTGGCCGAGGCGGCGAGCCATCGCGCCGTCCAGACCGTCAAAGGGGCCGCCGATGAGGATGAGCACACCGCCCCACGAGATGTGTCCCAGCGCGACCAGCAACGCGCCAGCGACGTTGAACGCCAGGCCAAGGGCCGTCATCAAGTTAGGCGTCAGGCCGATTCGCAGGCAGGCCTCGGCCAGCGGCTCAATGACGCCCTTCAGCCGGCTGCGCATCCAGTCCGTCGGCGTTAGGGGTTTGGGTTTAGACTTTTCGGCGTGCATGCATTGGAATGACTGATAACTGAAGACTGAAGACTGAAGACGGATGATTGAGTCTTCAGTCATCAATCATCACTTTCCGGCGATGAACTCTTCCGTCTTGCGCCGAGCGACGTCGTCGGTGTACTGCTCAGGCGGCGTCTTCATGAAGTAAGCCGATGGACCTTTGATGGGGCCGGCCAGACCGCGGTCCAGCGCCAGCTTGGCGCAGCGCACGGCGTCAATCACCACCCCAGCGGAGTTGGGGCTGTCCCACACTTCGAGCTTCAGCTCGAGGTTGAGCGGTGCGTTGCCGAAGGTGGTGCCCTCCATGCGGATGTAACACCACTTGCGGTCGCTCAGCCAGGGCACATAGTCCGACGGGCCGACGTGTACGTTCTGCTCATCAATCTCGAAATTGAGCTGTGAGGTGACGGCGTTGGTCTTGGAGATTTTCTTGGACTCGAGGCGCTCGCGTTCGAGCATGTTGAAGAAGTCAGTGTTGCCGCCGAAGTTGAGCTGATAGGTGCGCTCCAGCCGCACGCCCCGGTCGCGGAACAGGTTGGTCAGGACGCGGTGGGTGATGGTGGCGCCGACCTGGCTCTTGATGTCATCACCGATGATGGGCAGGCCGCGCTCGGCGAAGCGCTTCTGCCAATAGGGCTGGGAGGCGATAAAGACCGGGATGCAGTTGACGAAGGCGCAACCGGCCTCGAGCACCTGCTCCACATACCACTTCGTCGCCATCTCCGAGCCGACCGGCAGGTAGTTGACGACCACATCCGTCTTGGTCTCGCGCAGGATGCGGACGATATCCGCCGTTGGGCCGGGCGCCTTTTTCACCAGCTGGCTCAGGTATTTGCCGATCCCGTCGTGGGTCATGCCGCGATCCACCGGTACGTTCAGCTTGGGCACGTCGGCAAATTTGAGCGTATTGTTAGGGTAGGCAAAAATCGCTTCGCTCAGGTCAAGCCCGACTTTGCTCTCGACCACGTCGAAAGCGGCGGAGAACTCGATGTCGCGGATGTGATAGCCGCCCAGGTTGATATGCATCAATCCGGGGACGTGGTCGCTCTCCTTGGCATTCTTGTAAAACTCGACGCCCTGAACGAGAGACGAGGCGCAATTGCCCACGCCGATAATGGCGACGCGGACCTTTTTTCCAGACTTTTTAGCCACTCAAAGCCTCCAACTGTAGTGGGGGTGTCGTTCGAGCATTCGAACCAACATCGGCGTATTATACGCGAGACATTTGCCTATGCTATAATCGCCGCAGTTCGGGGCGTGGCTCAGCTTGGCTAGAGCACTCGGTTCGGGACTGAGAGGTCGGCGGTTCAAATCCGCCCGCCCCGACTGGCAACCACACAGGCTCCCCATTGCGGAGCCTGTGTGGTTTGCGCTTGGCTCCCCGCACGCCCCAACGGACATGGGCGAGCTTATAACCCTGCCCTCTTCCTGTGCGGCCTTTGGTAAAGCTGGGTATCTCCTCAACCCTGGCCGGAGGCCACCCGGACTCTCAGATTGTAGCCGTGAACTGCTTGTGTGACGATATGCTGCCGGCCTTGCACTACCGCGATGACCCTCAATGCCGGTGAGCCGCCGCCAAAGTGATGACGACCGCCTTGGTCGCCCGCCGGCACTTTGACGGAAACCTGGAGGGAGCGCGGGTCTATCTCCAGGAACATGGCTATGTGCCGCAGAGGCTGAGCAAAAGCCGCTTCAATCGGCGTTGGCAGCGGGTGCGCCGTTCTTCTTGGTGCTCTCTTCCACACGGTTGGGCGAAACGTGGAAGGATTTGAACGCCGGCGCGATTTACGCCGTGAATCGTTTTCCCGTGGCGGCGTGCGACAACGCGTGCAGCTTTGATCATCTGTATAGCAGCTTGGGTTAAATGCGAAACGAAGCTCTGTGCCATACTTGGCCTTCGTGGCACGCAGCTTCGTTATAGGCGAAGGGTTGATTAGCCACGAAACTGGGCTGATCAACCGGCTGGCTGGGGATCGTGGATTCGAACCACGGCATACAGATCCAGAGTCTGCTGTCCTACCACTAGACGAATCCCCAGAGCGGTTGAAATTCTAGCACAGCGCGCCGGGGCTGTAAACTTCTGGAAAGCGCCGTGCTCCTGAGATACACTTACTCCATCCCACTTTGATGAGAGAAGAATGACCGACTTGACGCCTACTTCCCCGCCCGCATCGGTGGACTTTATTCGCGCTGCCGTGCTCGAAGACATTCGCTCCGGTCGCTTCGGCGGCCGCGTGCACACGCGCTTTCCGCCCGAACCAAACGGCTACCTGCATATCGGCCACGCCAAGGCGATGGCGGTGGATTTTGGCATCGCCGCGGAGTTCGGCGGCAAGTGTAACCTGCGCTTCGACGACACCAACCCGGTGAAGGAAGAGCAGGAATACGTGGACGCGATTATGGAAGACATCCGCTGGCTAGGTTATCAGTGGGATGGCGAGCCACGGTATGCGTCCGATTACTTTGACCAGTTGTATGAATGGGCCGTCAAGCTGATCAAAAAAGGTAAAGCGTACGTCTGCGACTTGACGCCGGAGCAGATGCGCGAGTATCGCGGCACCCTCACCCAGCCCGGCAAAGACAGCCCGTACCGTAACCGCTCCGTCGCCGAGAACCTCGACTTGTTCGAGCGCATGCGCCGCGGCGAGTTCGCCGAAGGCTCGCGCACCCTGCGCGCCAAGATTGATATGGCCTCCGGCAACATCAATTTGCGTGACCCGGTGATGTACCGCATCCTACACGTAGAACATCACCGCACCGGCAACAAGTGGTGCATCTATCCGATGTACGACTTTGCCCATGGCCAGTGTGACTCTATCGAGGGCATCACCCACTCGCTGTGCTCGCTGGAGTATGAGGATCACCGCCCGCTCTACGAGTGGTTCCTAAAGGAGCTGGAGATTTACGCGCCCCGGCAAATCGAGTTTGCCCGACTCAATCTGTCCTACACCGTCTTGAGCAAGCGCAAGCTGCTCCAGCTGGTGAAGGAGGGCCATGTGCGTGGCTGGGACGATCCGCGCCTACCCACGCTGCGCGGCCTGCGCCGACGTGGCTACACGCCGGAAGCCATCCGCGATTTCTGTGCCCGCATCGGCGTGGCTAAGAACAACACCACCATCGAGCTAGCACTGCTGGAGCACTGCCTACGTGAAGACCTGAACCGGCGCGCGCCGCGCGTGATGGGCGTCCTGCGCCCACTCAAAGTCGTTATTGAGAACTATCCCGAAGGACAGGTCGAGGAGATGCAGGCCATCAACAACCCGGAAGACCCGTCTGCCGGGACGCGCCTCGTCCCCTTCAGTCGTGAGCTGTACATCGAGCAGGATGACTTCCGCGAGAACCCCCCGCCCAAGTATTACCGCCTCGCGCCGGGCCGCGAAGTACGCTTGCGCTATGCCTACTTCATCAAATGTGTAGGTGTGGTGAAAGATGCCGCCGGCAACGTCATCGGACTGCGTTGTACCTACGATCCGGCCACGCGTGGCGGCGACGCGCCCGACGGTCGCAAGGTGAAATCCACCATCCACTGGGTCTCTGCCGCGCATGCCCTGCCCGCCGAGGTGCGCCTGTACGACCGACTGTTCACCGTGCCCCACCCGGATGACGTTGATGACGGTCAGGATTTCAAGGCTTATCTCAATCCCCACTCGCTCGAAGTGCTCACAGGCAGTGTGGTGGAGCCGGGCCTGAGGAACGCACAGCCCGGCCAGAGCTTCCAGTTCGAAAGGCTAGGTTATTTCTGCGTGGACCCGGACTCCGCCGGCGGTAAATTGGTCTTCAACCGCTCTGTGCCGCTGAAGGATTCGTGGGCCAAGATCGAGAAAGCGCAGCGGGGTGAGTAATGGCTTAAGGGGTGAACAGGATACATATTGCGTATTCCGTAGCGGACGAACACTGTGCAACACGCAATACGAGATACACTCTACGGCGGACATGGCCCACGCAGATAGCGCCGGCACTCCGCCGCCGTCCAGGTGCGCGTGAGGGCGCGGCGTGCTGCTTCGAGGAGCGCAGGTGTATCTTCAGGCGACGCCTGGTTCGGGTCGGCGGCACGCAATGCTCGGCGCAGGGCGTCCTCGACTTCCGGCATCGGGCGCTCGGTAAGGGAGGCAGCGTGCAGGGCGAGCAACAGGCTAAGTTGGGGATCGGTGGACGCAACCAGTTGCGCCTGCGCGGCCAGCTCGTACACCTGCGCCAGACGCGCCTGACTCTTGGCGCGACGGATGTTGACGCTAGCCCAGTAACCGGAGATGAGCACGGCGCTGACGGCGACCGTCGCCAGCGCGAGGATGAGGCCGAGGTAAAGTGAGCGCTGCCGTTGCTGCCGGTGTGACGTGGCCTGTTCGCCGGCGCGGCGCATCTCGATCTCGGCCAGACGCCGCGTCGCCTCGATTTCGCGCTGACGCAGGCCCTCGCGTTCGGCGGCCTCGCGTTCGCGCAGGGCAATGCTGGCGCGAATGAAGTCGCGCTCTGCCTGACCGATCTCGGACTCGCGCTCCGCCAGCCAGCCTTCCGCGCCGACAAGGAGTGCGCCGCGCAACAGCGCGCCCTCATCGTGGCCGGCGGCCTCCCACTGCTGCATCATGCCGCGTAGCCGCTCCTGCCAGGCGCGGAAGTTGCGGTTCGCCTGCATCCACTCGCGCAAGCGGCTCCAGCTGCGGATCAAGGCCTCGTGCACGATTTCGGCAGTCTCCTGTCCGCTTGGATCGCGATTGGTGACGAGCAAGCGTGCGTTCGCCAATTGTTGTACCAGTGGCCAGGCATCCTCCAGTTCGGCGCGCGTGGCTTGGCGCCGCGTGTCTTCCGTCCCCTCGCCGGGGCGCACCAGCTGGACAAGGGCGCGGCGCGCCAAGGCCTGCTGTTCGGCAGACAGCTCACTGTACACTTCCTCGGCGTAACGCGCCAACGCACCCTCCACACGACCGATCTCTTCGTAGGCCTGATGTGTCAAAAGCCTGCTGCTTTGTTTGGCCCACAGGGTTGTCAGCGCGAATTCGAGCAGCGGCAGGTTCCCCGGCTCTTCGCCCACGTCGTCCAGAATGCGCTCGACCAGGCCGGATTGGAACTTGACGCGCTGCTTGCGGGCCGGCTCTTTGATGGCGCGGGTCAGCTCTGCCCGCGTCATTGGGCCGAGAAAGAGCGTAGCGTTTTGCAATGCGTCGGCCAGCAGGCGGTGCGAGAAGGCTTGTCCAAGAAAGTCTGCACGCATGGTAAGCACGATATGCAACTGTGGACACTCGTCCAGCCCGGTGAGCAGCACATCAATAAACGCACGGCGCGTTTCCGGATCGGGGCAGACGGTGAACAGCTCCTCGAACTGGTCAATGACCAGCAGCAGGCGATGTTTGTCGGGCCGGCTGCGCAGAAAGAGCTTGACAGCGTTGGCAAGCCGCACCGAGCCGTCGCAGAGCGAGTCGGCCAGCGATTGTAACTGTTTGACGCGCTCAGGGGTCTCCGGTGGAAGCACAGCATTCGCCAGCGCCTCGAATGGGCGTGCGCTAGGGCGCATGTCGGTGAGCAGCCAGGCCTTTTGCTGGGATTGGCGCAGCGCAGGAGCCTGCCGCAGGCGCGAGACCAGCCCGGCGAACACCACCGACGACTTGCCACTGCCGGATGGCCCGACCACCGCCGTCAGCTGTTGGCTCTCCACTCTGTCGCTGAGCGTGTCGGTGAAGTCTTCGCGCCCGAAGAAGAAGGGTGCATCATCTTCCTGAAAGGCAAACAGCCCGCGATATGGGCAGGGCGGGGGCGATGCTGCAAGGGTGACCATCGTGAGCGGCGGCGTTTCGGCGAAGTCCTGCTGTTCGCGCAGCCGGTGCAGGCTGCGCGGCACAATCGGTGGGGCGCTCGTCAACTGTTCAGCCGTCACGCCCAGCGCCTCGCGCAAAGCCAGCGCCAATGCACCGGCGGAGGGGTAACGGTCCTCGGGCCGCTTCGCCAGCGTCTTCAGGATGACCTGCTCCACCGCTGCCGGCAGCTCCGGATTGAAGCGCGTCGGTGGCGGTGGGGGTTGTTCCACCTGCATCCGCAACAGGTCGTCGGGGTTCTCGGCGTCAAAGGGCACGTTGCCCGTCATCAGCCCGTAGAGGATGATGCCGAGGGCGTAGATGTCACTGGCGCGGTCGCCGGGTTGGCCCTGGCACAGCTCCGGGGCCATGTAGATGGGCGTGCCGGCAGGTCGTCCGCTGGTGACGACGGGCAGCGCGTCGCCGACCATGCGCGCGATGCCGAAGTCGGTGAGGATGATCTGGCCGTCATTGGTGAGCATGATATTGCCCGGCTTCAGGTCGCGGTGGATCATATTGCGCGCGTGGGCATAATCCACCGCGGAAGCCAGCGCGTTGAACAGAAGGACGGTCTCGATAGGTGAGAAGGTGGGACGGTTGGGGATGGCCGTTAGGCTGCGCTCGTGAATCTCGGTGGCCAGCGTCGGCCCCTCAATCAGCTCCATCACCATGTAGTACAGGTCTCTTTCCATGTCCACGTCGAAGTCGAAGACTTGGACGATGTTGGGATGGCGCAGCCGGGCCGCCAGCACCGCCTCGCGCTCAAAGCGCTTGATGAAGCCGGGTTGCTCGGCAAAGTGCGGATGCATCACCTTAACGGCGACGAAGCGGTCAAGGCCGGGCTGAAAGGCCTTGTACACTTCGGCCATCCCCCCAGAGCCGAGTTGTGAGACGAGGCGGTATTTGCCGAGGGTGGTTCCAATCACACGAAGCAGTTTAGTTGGGCCGGGCAGTTTTGCCAACGAGGAAACGGTGAGCGTCGGTTGGCAAGCGTCGGTGGCTCAGTCATCAGTCTTCAGTCATCAGTTATAGACCTCCAGAGCCGCGAATCCCTACTGGTTCAAGAGCCTCCTGCGGAAATAAGGCTCGGGCGACGGTATTGCCGTTGCCCTAACCGGGAAAAACTCACTTTCGAAGGAGCCCAGCTTGACCCTTACCTTGCCTTGCCCTGCGCGGCGACGGCAGCAGCGGCTTTCGCCACGGTCTCCGGGTCGCCCAGGTAGTAGCTCTTGAGCGGCTTCAATTCGGCATCCAACTCGTATACCAGTGGGATGCCGGTGGGGATGTTGAGTTCGACGATGTCCTGGCTGGAGATGTTGTCCAGGTATTTGACCAGCGCGCGCAGGCTGTTGCCGTGTGCGGCGATGACCACGCGCTTGCCGCTCTTGACCACCGGCGCGATGACGTTGAGCCAGTAGGGGATCATGCGGGCGACCGTGTCCTTGAGCGACTCGGTGCACGGCAGTTCCTCGGGCGCGAGGCCGGCGTAGCGGCGGTCGAAGCGTGGGTGGCGCTCGTCGTCCGGCTCCAGCGGGGGCGGGGGCACATCGTAGCTGCGTCGCCAGACTTTCACCTGCGCCTCGCCGAACTTCGCCGCCATCTCCGCCTTGTTCAGCCCCTGAAGCGCGCCGTAGTGGCGTTCGTTCAACTGCCAGGCCTTGGTCACCGGCAGCCAGTCGAGGTCCATCTCCTCCAGCACCAGGTTGAGGGTATGGATGGCGCGCTTGAGGACGGAGGTGAAGGCAACATCGAAGGTGTAGCCCTCCTCCTTGAGGAGCCTGCCGCTGTTTATCGCCTCCTGGCGGCCCAGCTCGGTCAGGCCGACGTCCGTCCAGCCGGTGAAGCGATTCTCCAGATTCCAGGTGCTTTGCCCATGACGAATCAAGACGAGTTTGTACATGCATTCTCCTTGAATGTGCAACTGAATACACAACATGACTCCAGTGCAAAAACTATGATCTCACCGCGAAGCCGCGAAGGGCGCAAAGGCTTTGCTCCTGTTTTCCTTAGCGTTCTTGGCGTCTTCGCGGTTCACATGGACTTTTTTCAGTAGAACCGCAACATGCAATACGGAATGCGCAGCGCTTAGCCCCTCAGGGTTCGTGCGCATTAAGGCGCCGGCTGGCGCGATAAGGCGGGATTTCCAACACCTCGCCGGCTCTGTGCCGGGCCTGCATATCGCGCCAGAAGCGTGGCGTGAGCAGATCGCCGTGCGCTTCCAGAAAGGCGCGCCGCAGCTCGCCGGTCAGCCCCAGAAAGTTGCCGAACTCCTCGGGAAAGATGTCCTTCTCGCCGACGTAGTACCATGGCTCGGCGCTCATTTCATCGTCGTAGCTGCTCGGCGGTGGCAGGTCACGGAAGTTGCAATCGGTGAGCATGGTCAGCTCGTCGTAGTCGTAGAAGATAACGCGCTTGTGACGTGTGACGCCGAAGTTCTTGAGCAGCAGGTCGCCGGGGAAGATGTTGGTGGCGGCCAGGTCTTTGATTGCCTGGCCGTAGTCCAGCACGGCGTCGCGCGCTTCTTCCGGCGATGCTTCGCGCAGGTACAGGTTGAGCGGCTTCACGCGCCGCTCGACATAGACGTGCTTGAGCACTACGTCCCTATCGGTAAAGTCTACGCTCTCGGTGGCCGTGGCCAGCTCCGCCAGCAAGTCGGGCGCAAAGCGCTCGCGTTCGAACGTCAGGTGGCGAAATTCCTGCGCGTCCACCAGCCGCCCGGCCCGGTCGTGCTGGAACACCAAATCGTATTTGGCCAGCACATCACGGCGCGTCGTCATCTTTGGCGGGGCGAAGTGGTCGCGGATGACTTTGAAGACGATGTCGTAGGAGGGCAGGGTGAAGACGACCATCACCATGCCTCGATCGCCCGGCGCGATGACAAAGCGGTCGTCGGAGCGCTCCAGATGCTGCAACAAGTCCCAGTACAGCTCGGCCTTGCCGTGGCGGTTGTAGCCGAGGGAGATGTACAGCTCGGCGAGGCGCTTCCAGGGCATGAGCGATTTGAGGAACTCGACGACTTGGCGCGGCCGCTCCAGGTCCACATGGAAGTAGGAGCGGGTATAGCTGAAGACGATGCTGACTTCGTCCTCGGTGAGCAACACGGCGTCTGCAGCGACGCGCCCACCCCGGTTGCGCAGGACGATGATCAGCGGCATGGCGCACTCGCCGCTGCGCAGACGGCCCACCAGGTAGGCGGCCTGGTTGCGATAAAAGATGGGCCGGAGCAGATCGGCGGCTTCGAAAGGGCGCCCGCCCCAGTCCTCGCGCCGGCGCTCACGTTCGAGCACACGCGCGATGAGGGCGGCGTCGCGCTCCAGGTCTTCATAGGGAATGCGGAAACGCGCATGTTGCAGGCAGGTGCGGGCCAGCGCCGTCAGCGACTCGCCGGCGACGTAGGTGATGTACGGCGGCTGATCATTTGCGGTGAAGGTGGGCGGCGTCTCCAGGTCGGCGCCTTGAAACTCGATAGGCACATCAATGCCGACGGTATCGAAGACGCGGCGTGTGACGGAAGTGAAGTACGTCTTGGCGATCTCGGCAGCCGGGTGGCTTTGGCACAACTCGGCGTAGGCGTGCTTGACGTAGCGCCATAGGTTGCGGTTGCGGAAGCGTTCGCCGATGAGCGGGCGCAGGTGTTGCAGCGCGCCCTGGATGTAAATCTCGCGCACGTTGAGGCGCTCGACGGCATCAGCATGTAAGCCGCGCCAGTCCTGTTGTTCGAAGCGCTGCTGTGCCCGGCGCATCAGCCCGCGCAGCGCAGCACGGTAGCCGCCGAACGATTGCCAGATTGCACACGCGCACTCATGCGCCAGCTCGGAGACGGTGGTGGGGAGAGGCAGCGCATCCAGGTGAGCGGCGCCGTTCATTTCGCTCCGTTCCAATCCGTTCCTTCGCTATCCGCTGGCACAAAAAAGGCCGGACGGGAAGTCCGGCCTGTACGGCTACCGCGCCGCCGGCCTCATGGCGGCGATGACGGCATCGCCGAACTCGCTGCACTTCACCTCGGTTGCGCCCTCCATCAGCCGGGCGAAGTCGTAGGTGACGGTGCGGTTGCCGATGGCGCCATCCATGCCTTTGATGATCAGGTCGGCGGCTTCCGTCCAGCCCAAGTAGCGCAGCATCATCTCGCCGGAGAGGATGACCGAGCCGGGGTTGACTTTGTCCTGGTTGGCGTACTTGGGCGCGGTGCCGTGCGTGGCCTCGAAGACGGCATGGCCGGTGACGTAGTTGATGTTGCCGCCCGGTGCAATGCCGATGCCGCCCACTTGCGCTGCCAGCGCATCCGAGAGGTAGTCGCCGTTCAGGTTCAGGGTGGCGATCACGTCGAACTCATCGGGGCGCGTCAGTACCTGCTGCAGGGTGATGTCGGCGATGGCGTCCTTGACGAGGATGCGGCCTGCGGCCAATGCGGCCTTCTGCTCGGCGTTGGCCTCCGCCTCGCCCCTCTCACGCTTCGTCCGCTCCCACTGTTCCCAGGTGTACACCCTATCGGCGAACTCGCGCTCGGCTAGCGCATAGCCCCAGTTGCGGAACGCGCCCTCGGTGAACTTCATGATGTTGCCTTTGTGCACCAGGGTCACGCTCTTGCGCTTGTTATCAATGGCATACTGGATTGCAGCGCGGATCAGGCGTTCGCTGCCCTCTTTGGAGACGGGCTTGATACCGATGCCGCTGGTTTCGGGGAAGCGGATTTTGCTGAACTCTTTGGGGAAGGCTTCCTTGAACAGTTTTTTGAATTTCTCGGCGGCCTCGGAGCCGGCCTCGAACTCGATGCCGGCGTAGATGTCTTCCGTGTTTTCACGGAAGATGACCATGTCCACCTTATCGGGCCGGCGCACCGGCGAGGGCACGCCCTGGAACCAACGCACCGGTCGCAGGCAGACGTACAAGTCGAGCAGCTGGCGCAGCGCCACGTTGAGCGAGCGGATGCCGCCGCCGACGGGTGTGGTGAGTGGGCCTTTGATGCCGACGAGAAACTCACGAAATGCCTCCACCGTCTCATCCGGCAGCCAGGTGCCGAACCGGTTGAAGGACTTTTCGCCGGCATACACTTCCATCCAGGCGATCTTGCGCCGGCCACCGTAGGCTTTTTCGACCGCCGCATTCAGCACGCGCACGGCAGCGCGCCAGATGTCCGGGCCGGTGCCGTCGCCTTCGATGAAGGGCACGATGGGACGGTCGGGAACGTTCAGTTCTCCGCCGCTGATGGAAATCTTCTCGCCATCAGGGACTTGGATCAGTTGGTAAGGCATTCAAGCTCCTCGAGAGATGATCTCAGAAAGATTATAGTCGGGCGGCTTGCAGAATGCCATAGCGCGAACGATACCAACGAGCTTATCGCTTCTCCAAGGTCATCAACAGGCCAGGCCGAGGGCGCAGCGTGGCCAGCGGTGTGGGCCGCACCCTGTAGCCGGGCACAGCCTTTAGCCGGTAGCGCTGGGCGATGGTCGCCAAAAGCAGCGTGGCCTCCACCAGCGCGAACTGGTCGCCGATGCATTTGCGCGGGCCGGCGGCGAAGGGGAAGTACGCCAGCTTGTGCCGGGCTTCCACGGCTTCTGGACGAAAACGCTCTGGGTCGAACGTCTCCGGCTCCGGCCAGAATTCCGGCAGGCGATGGGTGACGTACGGGCTGAGGAAGATGGACGCGCCTGCCGGCACGTGGTAGCCGCCGAGCTCGTCGTCGGCGACGGCGGTGCGCACGAACATCCACGCCGGGGGATAAAGCCGCAGAGTCTCATCGAGGACCAGGCGCGTATAGGTGAGGCGTGGCAGGTCGTCGAAGGTCGGCGTGCGCCCGCTCAGCACCCTGGCCAGCTCGTCTTCCAGGCGGCTGAGGATCTGCGGCTGCCGGCTCAACACATACCACGTCCAGCTCAGCAGCGTGGCCGTGGTTTCGTGTCCAGCAAGAAAGATGGTGATAATCTCGTCGCGGATTTCCTCATCGCTCAGGCCTCTGCCATCGCCTTCCTCGCGGGCGGCCAGCAGCATGGAGAGCAAATCCGCTTCCTGCCGCCCGCTGCGGCGACGGTCCGCTAAAATGGCGTACACTGTTTGCGTGATGAAATCGCGCTCCCGTTTGAAGCGCCGGTTGGCGGGCGTGGGCCAGTCCAGCGGAATATGGATTGGTGAAAAGAGGAAACGATTGAAGTAGGCCAGTAGATAATCAAAGGCGGCACCGATGCGCTCGGCGTTGGCACTGACATCTGTGCTGAACATGGTGCGCACAATGATGGTTTGCGTCAGCAGCATCATCTCGGAGCTGATCTCTAGCGGCTTGCCGGTCGGCTGAGCGGCCCAGCGCGCTAGCATTGTTTCGGTCGCCGCCGTCATCACTCCTGCCATCTGCGCGATCTGCGTGCGGTGAAAGGCCGGCTGCATCAGGCGGCGGTGGCGCAGCCACTTTTCACCGTTGCTGGTTAACAAGCCGTCGCCGAACAGAGGCTTGATGGGGTCGTAGGCTTTAACGAAGTTCTTTTGATTGTCTTGAAGAACGTACTTCACGTCGTCCGGGTGGTGAATGAGGTAGAACCGGCTCGGGCCGAGGTCTAACTGTACGACGCGCCCATGTGTCGCGGCTTCGACGAAGAAGCGGAGCGGGTCTTTCCAGACTCCGGGCAGTTGTCCAACGAACGGATAACTCTGAAGTTTTGGGGGAGTTTTCAGCATGGAGTCGAACAAAGCCTTTCTGTCAGGATGACACAAGTATCGCATCGGCAGATTAGCATAACGTGAGCGCCGGTGCCAGGGAGCCGGCGTTAGCAAACCCATTCGGAGGTGTTTGATGAACCGTTACCGAATCTAACCTAGGCAGAAAATTGATTCGAGTCAGTGGGACCCGGACGATCGGAGCGCGTTCGACGGCGGTAAGAAAGATGCCGAGGCCCAGCTGGCGGAGCTGAGCCAGGAGCTGGACTCTTTGCAAGACATGCTCTTGGCACAACGCCGGCACAGGCTGCTGGTCGTTCCGCAGGCGATGGATACCGGCAGCCAGGACAGCATGACCCGCAAGGTCTTCGAGCATGTGAACTCTGAGCTACCCGAAGCCGAATCGGGAGCGGGCGATAATCAAGATTGAACAGCAGCCCACTTAGTTGAGCGAGAAATTTGAGTTCTGCTGGAAGCGGCCAGAATCTAGCATCGCGCGGATCAGGCTGAGTTCCCGCCGGTAAAGCGTGCACTCACGCTCCAGCATCTCATCCATAGTGGGACAGCTCAGCAGCGTTTGTTTTTCCCCAAGCGGCGCTTGGATGATGATGGCAGCAAGATAAGCCAGCGCCAGCGGGCTGGTGGGCAGGCTCTGGCGGTCGAATGGGATGTTAGCCACCTCGCTCAACAACTTTAGGTAGCGGCCCAGCCAGTGAACGAGTCGTCTGGCGCAGCGGGCGACCGTGGGGCCGTGCGCCTCCACCAACGGAAACTTCTCGACCGTGCCGGTCAAATAGGCCTCGTCGTGGTGCAGGGCCAGCACGCGAAACCGCTCTTGCCCGATGACCTCGATGTTCATGCGCCCGTCGTGCAGCTGCTCGACTCGCGAAATCAAGCCATATGTGCCGATAGGGTACGGCTCGGCATAGCCGCCGACCTCCATCCCGCGGCGAATCAACACCACGCCGAACGGCTCACTCCTGGCAAGGCAGCGGTTAATCATCTGCCGGTAGCGCGGCTCGAAGATGTGCAGCGGCAACGTCATGCCGGGAAAGAACACCGTGTTTAGGGGAAACAGTGCAAGTTTAATGGCGGCACCTGCCTTGCGAGCAGAATTGACAGTTGGGTGTCAGCGGCTATAATTCTACCGCTGTCATGCCCAATCGTATGCGCCGGTGGCGGAATTGGCAGACGCGCTAGGTTGAGGGCCTAGTGGTCGAAAGACTGTGATGGTTCAAATCCATTCCGGCGCACCTCGACCGCAAGACCGCAGTCGTCCGGCTCGCGCCGCGCGGCTGCGGTCCTTTTGTCGGTGCACGGCTTGTCCGGCTCAAAAGCCTATCATCTTCCGTTTATCACACTGAAGGCTCTCTATGAACACTGTCAGGCTCGTGATTATCGGCGCAGGCATCGTCGGCGCAAGCGCGGCCTATCACCTGACCCGCCTGGGCTGGCGTGATGTGCTCGTGCTGGACAAGGGCAACCTCGAGGAAAACGACGGCTCCACCTCGCACGCGCCCGGCGGCGTGGTCGGCCTAAGCCACAACAAGCTGCTCACGCAGATGGCCCAGTACGGCTCCGACCTGTACCGCAGCCTGAAGCCCTACCATCCGGCGCGCAACACCTACAACGCCGTCGGTGGGCTGGAGCTGGCAACCACGCCTGAGCGCCTGCGCGACCTGAAGCGCCTGCATGCCGAGGGTAAGAGCTTCG
>JANWXR010000500.1 GCA_025057205.1 Anaerolineales bacterium
TTGATGACTGCCGAGAACATGCCCCAATGGAACGGCGATACCGGCCCGGCGCCCGCTCCTACCGTCACGCCTGAAGCTGAGTGGTTTCCGATTGAGTCATTGGCTCATTGAGACATTGGGTTATTAGCCCACTGAGTCATTGAGTTCAGTGTCTTCAGCGCCTCAGTGACCTAGGCGTTGCTAACAATGCGATCGCTGAGGGCGCCAAGATTACGTGGGCGTTCCATTCAGCGTCTTCAGTGCCCTCAGCGCCTCAGCGATCCAACAATGCGAGTGCTGAGGATGCTGAGACCACGCGCGCGCTCCATTCAGCGTCTTCAGCGCCCTCAGCGCCTCAGCGATGCTTAGGGCGGTGGCAAATAGTTCCATGGGTTCACATATCCGCCGCCCAGGCGCATCTCGAAGTGCAGATGCGGGCCGGTGGAGCGCCCGGTGCTGCCCGCCAGTCCGATGATTTGGCCTTGTGTGACCGCCTCGCCGCAGGTCACCAGCACGGAGTTGAAATGCGCGTACAGCGTGTGCCAGCCGTTGCCGTGGTCGAGGATGACCGTGTTGCCGTAGCCGTACGTGTTCCAGCCGGAATATACGACTACGCCGGAGTCGGCGGCGTAGATCGGCTCGTCGTACTCGCCGCCAAGGTCCAGGCCCGGGTGCCAGCGCCAGCTAAAGT
>JANWXR010000501.1 GCA_025057205.1 Anaerolineales bacterium
GCGGCGTGGAGATTCTCAACCCCGGCCTGAGCTTCTTCCCGCTCTCCTGTCGCACCGGCGACGGCGTGGAGGCCTGGGTCGAGTGGCTGCGCCGGCGGGTAGTGGCCCGGCGGTAGTGCGCGTTGCGGCAGCGGTGAGCCGATGCTGACCGTCACCCCGCAGCTTTTCATAGACGAGGACGAGCTGGTGGAGACGTTCGTGCGCGCCTCCGGGCCGGGCGGCCAGAACGTGAACAAGGTCGCCACGGCCGTGCAGCTGCGCTTCGACGTGAAGCGCTCCCCGTCTCTGCCTGAAGCGGTGCGCGAGCGGCTGCTGCGCCTGGCCGCCGGCCGGCTGACCGGCGACGGCGTCCTGCTTATCGAAGCGCGGCAGTTCCGCACGCAGGAGCAGAATCGGCGCGAGGCGCGCCGCCGCCTGGTCGCCCTGTTGCGGCAGGCCGCCCGCGAGCCGAAGACGCGCCGTGCCACGGCTGTCCCCGCCGCCGCGCAACAGAAACGGCTGGAGGCCAAGCGCCGGCGCAGCCGGCTCAAACGCTTGCGCCGCGCTGCAACTGAACTCGACGACTGAGCGTGTACAGGTTCAGCCCGGTCGCGTTAGCGCGTCTCTATTTCTCCAGCAGAATGGTCACCGGGCCGTCGTTGTGAATCTCCACCAGCATCTCGGCGCGGAA
>JANWXR010000502.1 GCA_025057205.1 Anaerolineales bacterium
CGCAAGGCGTTTAGCCATCTGGTCGTCAGCGAAAAGATGCTTGACAAGATTGGCCCCGCTGCTAACTCGGCCCGTTCTCTCTTCCTGTATGGCCCACCCGGCAACGGTAAGACGACTATCGCTGAAGGGATTGCCAATTTGCTTGGCGGGTTGGTGATCATCCCTTACGCAGTAGAAGTCGATGGCCAGATTATCAAAGTATTCGACCCACTGAACCATCAGGTGGTGCAGGTCAACGAAGTTGGTCATCCCGATCTGCCACCGCCATCACCGTTCGGCGGGCCGGTAGCAGCGCCAGCGACGACCTATCCCGATGCGCGCTGGGTGGTCTGCAAGCGGCCACGAGTGATGGTTGGCGGTGAACTCGAACTTGAACAACTTGAGCTGATCTTCGATCCGATTTCAAAGGTTTATGAAGCGCCTTTCCAGATGAAGGCTAACGGCGGCCTCTTCCTGATCGATGACTTTGGCCGCCAGAAATGCCGCCCGCAAGATCTGTTGAATCGCTGGATTGTGCCGCTCGAGAAGAAGGTTGATTTTCTTGCCTTGCAAACCGGCAAGAAGATTCAAGTTCCGTTCGACGTGCTGATTGTCTTTTCCACCAACCTCAATCCAAAAGATCTGGTTGATGATGCGTTTTTGCGGCGCATTCGCCACAAGATTGAGGT
>JANWXR010000503.1 GCA_025057205.1 Anaerolineales bacterium
AGCACACCGGCTGCATGTCCTGAATCATGCGCGGCCCGATCAGCACCGCCGCGAAGAGCAGAACGACGGCCGTCACCGCTCCGATCGTTATTAGTTGATTACGGCGTTGTTGCCGCTGTCGTCGTTTGCGAAGTTCTTCTCGTTTGCTCATAGGCCGTGATTATACTCAATTCGTCGTGGATAATTTGGATAAACGTGTGCATGCAAAGGTTGTCAGGGAACATGCCGCCCCTTCGGCTCCGCTCAGGGTGCGGCTGACATGTTTTGCGTGCACACGGATAAACTTATCGCCAAAGTGTGCACGCAAAGGTTATCAGGGAACGTGCCGCCCCTTCGGCTCCGCTCAGGCATCATGAGTCGCAGACGCACCCCGACGAATGAAAAAAGGGATGTATCGCCAGAACAGCACGACATAACTTTCTTTTTTCTTCCTAGGGTGCGGCTGACATGTTCTGCGTACACACTCGCCAAAACAAAAAGGCCCGGAAGGTTGTGGTCACCTTCAAGGCCTGGTAGATCACCGAACCTAGAGCAATTTATCGCTCGATGTACGCTTCCTTCGACTGCGCACCGACAAAAGCGCAGCGCGCCACGGTCATTTGCTCAGCAATTCGCTTTACAGCTTCACCAGCGCTTCGCGATACGCATCCAGCGCCTTCTGCAAACA
>JANWXR010000504.1 GCA_025057205.1 Anaerolineales bacterium
GTTGGCGGTCTTGACCTCTACCATACAGCCGGTGTCTTTCTCGAACTGCGTCACCCAGTCGAACCTGGGGTCGGTCGCGCCGCGCTCGATGTAGCCCGGCCAGGCGACGATGGACACTTTCCCCTCCCCTGGGCCGATGCTTTGCAGCGGACCGCCGGCCTGCGGTGTGGGCGTTCCGGTCGGTGCACAGGCGGAAAGGAGAACCACCAGCACCAAGCCGGCCGATAAGATGGCTTTGCTCTTCATGTTGTCCTCCAAGTGTGGGTTGTTTGAGACCGGCATTATACACAGAACTTATCTTTGCCAATAGCGGTATTTATTGGTTGTGTGCACGCAAAGGTTGTCAGGGAAAAGGCCGCCCCTTCGACTGCCGCTTCGCT
Source organism: Anaerolineales bacterium (assembly GCA_025057205.1). Classification (GTDB taxonomy): domain Bacteria; phylum Chloroflexota; class Anaerolineae; order Anaerolineales; family UBA6663; genus JANWXR01. The sequence goes on from JANWXR010000504.1 coordinate 381, forward strand.
TCGCTCAGCGTCCGCTCAGGGTGCGGCTGACATGTTTTGCGTGCATACTATTGGTTGCCGGGCCTGCCGATGGGTGGTAATTCGTATAGCGTATTTCGTATAGCGTATTTCGTATTGCATCACAGACCACTCAACACGCAATACGTAATACGCAATACGTAACACGCAATACGTAACACGTAACACGCAACACATTTCCCCCTGTGCTACGATATCAGCGCATGCTCTCCGCCGCCGCCCTCAAAGCCCGCGCCCGCGACCTCGGCTTCAACCTAGTCGGCATCA
>JANWXR010000505.1 GCA_025057205.1 Anaerolineales bacterium
CGGTTGTCAACGGCGTACACACGGTCTCCATAGAGGAAGAGGACGAGGGTGTGGCCGTCCACCTGCGCGGAGAGACAGCCGGAGGCCCGGAGGTCGGAGAGTTTTGCAGCAAAGGCAAATCGAGGGGTGACCATGGTGAACTCCTTTCGTAACTGCTCAGGCAATAATTCACAGCCGTTGAAAAGAAAGAATTTACAGATGAGTGCACTGAAAAAAACGCGCCGCGGAGATGCAAAGAGTGACGCTCGGCGAGCGCAGCCCGCGCGGCTGAAGGGTTAACGCAAAGGCGCAAAGGGGCAAAGAGTGACACTCGTATGCACGCAAAGGTTGTTAGGGAACGTGCCGCCTCTTCGTCCTTCGGCGGGCTTCGCAAAGCGAAGCCACGCTCAGGATGGCCTGTGCGGGCAAAAGCAGCCCGCTTCGCTCAGGCATCATGAGTCGCGGACGCACCCCGACGAATGAAAAAAGGATGTATCGCCGGAACAGCACGACATGACTTTTTTCTTCTTCCTAGGATGCGGCTGCCACTGACAACCTTTGTGCGCACCTGCGCACAGCTCAGCCACTATGTCATTGAGCGGGAAGTTGCGAAATTTTGATATTGTATGGCATAGCCTGCCCAGCTACGGCCTGAGCAACAACTCCACCGCCTTGGCCAGCGCG
>JANWXR010000506.1 GCA_025057205.1 Anaerolineales bacterium
TTCTGCCGATGGATGCGGCCCTGCCCGACTGGCCGGAGGTGCGCCTTACCGAGGCGGAGACGCAGCGCGTGCTTCACGGCGGGGCCGTGCCGCTGAGCCTAGAAGGGCAAGGATGGGCGCGCGCGTACAACGCCGCCGGCGAGTTTATCGCCATCCTGCGCGCTGACCCGGCTCGGCGGCTCTGGCAACCCGACAAAGTGCTCGTCACCCCAAACGACTGAAGGATACTTGGTATACTGACCGGCGGCCAGAGATTCCGGCTTTCAGCCATGAATGAGCACGAATTTTTACGAATCGTTCGTATTCATTCATGCTCATTCGTGCCCATTCGCACTCATTCGTAGCCATTCGTGTTCATTCGCGCTCATTCGTGTTCATTCGTGTCGTTCCGTGCCCATTCGTGCCAATTCGTACCCATTCGTGCTCATTCGTGTTCCCCCGCGTTCATTCATGCCCATTCGCATTCATTCGTGTTCATTCATGTCGTTCCGTGCCCATTTGCACCCATTCGTGCTTATTCGTGTTCTCGCCGGAGCTGAACGCCTAGAACCTTTGCCAACTCCTTATCGCTTCATCGAGTCATGCAGCTTGCCACGTCACTGTCTGAGCTGAGCCTGACCTCCCCCGCTGTAGTCACCATCGGCGCGTTCGACGGCGTAC
>JANWXR010000507.1 GCA_025057205.1 Anaerolineales bacterium
TCGATGTACGACATCTCTGATGTGGCCAGCGTCACCCATGTTGGGTTTACCGAAAGCTAAGAGAGCAATCCCTATAGCTCGGAGCTTTGGCCATAGCATTTCGATGTAGGGTTCTCGTGGGCACCCGCCCGTATAAAACACAAGCATTTCGCATTCATCTCGCGAAAGGACTCGAGGGATGGTTTTTCTCCACTGCACATCAACAAATAGGGGATCGGAAAGGATATGAACATCATACCGGTCAATCAATTCATCACCATCCACTAACCCATGCCCCGTTGTGGGGACAACAAAACGGCATCCGATGGACCGAGCGGCGTTTCTGGTTGCCCCAACCCATTTAGCCCCTGGGAAGAAATATGCGGCTCGTTTCGGTGTTTCGCTTTGCGAGTCGGGGCTTGCATCTGCCGAGCACAATACGAGTTTCTCTAAGCTGAGGGGACCGATGAGTTGTGTCATATGGCGCTTCCTCCTGGCCCAACGAAACCGCGTTTGGAATTATACAATCATGCCCTGCAGAAAATCGCGTACCCGGCTCATGTTTTGCGCCCAGGTGGGATGGCGCTCGTAGCGCGCGCGGGCGGCAAGGCTCATGGCGCACAGCCGCTCGCGGTCGGCGAGGAAGGTCTGAAGGGCGCCGGCCAGCGCCGCCGGGTCCTC
>JANWXR010000508.1 GCA_025057205.1 Anaerolineales bacterium
CAGAACGAGGTGGATTAGAAGCCGTCATGCTAATAACGTTATTATAGCGAACGAGAATGGGTTGCCGGTGTGCGCGCGGAACATGTCAGTGTGCACGCAAAACATGTCAGCCGCACCCTGAGCGGACGCTGAGCGAAGCCGAAGCGGGCAGTCGAAGAGGCGACACCTTCCCTGACAACCTTTGCGTGCCCACACATGAGTGCACTGAAAAAACTACCTTTCAAGCGCAAAGGCCACCATATATATAGCGTCGAGATTGAGCTGCGCGCCCAATTCACTCACCGCCAATTGTCCTGCTATACGGGAGCGCGTCCCCTACCCAGTGCATCCCTAGACGTGAGAGTATCGCAGCGTAATACCTACCACATTCATCCCGGCCAGTGAGAGCCAAAGCTTCTCGACAAAGGTCAGGGCGACCGTGTTGCCGTCGCCCTGACCTTGCTTCCGAGAGAACGGCTCAGAACAGCCCCCTCACCTTCCCCGTCTCCAAATCCAGGTCTATATCGAAGAACGCCGGGCGCGTGCTCAGGCCGGGCATCGTGCGGATCGTGCCCACCAGCGGATAGAGAAAGCCCGCCCCTACGCTGGCGCGAATATCGCGGATGGGAATACGGAACCCGGTCGGCGCGCCCTTGATCTCAGGGTTGGCGGTGAAGCTC
>JANWXR010000509.1 GCA_025057205.1 Anaerolineales bacterium
CAAGAGGAAGAACAACGCTACGTCTGGTATGAAGTGCATGACGATGAGCTGCGCGCCCTCTCGTTATCGGCGGCAACCGGGTTGGCCACCAGCACGGCGGTAATCAGATTCTCCATTTCGAACTGGTTGAACACCAAAGTCGGCAGGCGGGGTTGATGAGCAAAGCAATGAACACCAGCACCGGCACGACGAAGATGGCGATTTGCAGGCCGGAGCCGAAGGTGAGCTTTAGGCTCAAGTTCATCTGGTTCTTGATCGCCACCTACATAGCCACCAGATGCTCGGCCACGCTGCCGACCGGTGGAACATGGTGATGATCGGTTCCTATCGGCCGGCATTTTAACCGACATACCCGAAAAGAGAAATCATGTGAGTCTGTTGCAGAGGGCCTGTTTCATAGCGGAATGCACCGACTGTGCGCAGATAGGGAACAAACAACTCTGTTTGCTCTTAGCACTCTGGAGGTATTTCTTTTTTGCAACTGCTCAGTTGTTCCGATTTATTCCGCAGATCATATAGCTGCTTTTGCGGGTCGCAGTCGAAGGGACGGCCGGTAATCTGAAATGCAGCCGGCGCTTCGTGTGCACGCAAAGGTTGTCAGGGAACGTGCCGCCCCTTCGACTACCGCTTCGCTTCGCTCAGCGTCCGCTCAGGGT
>JANWXR010000050.1 GCA_025057205.1 Anaerolineales bacterium
CCTGAGCGTCTCCGGCGGCACACACACCTCCGGCTTCTATGCCAAGTGCCTGGCCGAAGACCTCGACCTCATCCTCGGACTGGCCGCCGACGCGCTGCGCCGCCCGACATTCCCGGAAGACGAGATCGAGCGCCTGCGCGGGCAAATCATCACCCGGCTCCAGATCGAAGCCAACGACACACGCACGCGTGCCAGCCAGGCCTTCTACGAGCTGGCTTACCCCGAGCATCCGTACAGCATCGAAGAGTCCGGTTACCCTGAGACGATTGCGGCGCTCACCCGCGACGACCTGGTTCGCTTTCATCGCAACCACTGGGGGCCGCGCGGCATGGTCGTGACCGTAGTGGGAGCGCTGCCCGCCGAAGCCGCCGTGGCGCTGGTCGAAAAACACTTCGGCGATTGGAGCAACCCGGCGCAGACCGACCAGCCGCCGCTGCCGCCGCTTAAGCCGCTCAACGGCCTGACCCGCCGACATGTGCCGATGCCCGGCAAACAACAGAGCGATATCGTCCTGGGCGTGCCCGGCCCCGCGCGCAAGCACCCGCGCTTCTTCGCCGCGCTGTTGGCCAACAACATCCTGGGCGTCTTCGGCATGGGCGGGCGCATCGGCCATCAAGTGCGCGAGAAAAACGGCCTGGCCTACTATGCCGCCAGCAACCTGAGCGGCGGTTTTGGCCCGGGCGCGTGGTACGCCTATGCCGGCGTCAACCCCGCCAACGTCCCGCGCGCCATCGAGCTGATGCAGGCCGAGATACGCAAGTTGACGACCAAAAGAGTCACGCCCGCCGAGCTGGCCGATAATCAGGCTCAGTTCATCGGCCGCCTGCCCCTGCGGCTGGAGACCAACGAAGGAGTCGCCAACATCCTCAGCACCATCGAGCTGTTCGACCTCGGCCTGGACTACGTTCAACGCTACCCCGATCTGATCCGCAGCGTCACCCGCGACGACATCCTCGAAGTCGCGCGCGAGTTCCTGAATGTGGAGAACATGGCGCTGGCGGTGGCGGGGCCAGAGTAGCAATCTCCAATCTCCAATCTCCAATCTTCAATCTCTAATCTCCTCGCCGTAGAGAGTGGAGATTAGGGAGTAGAGATTAGAGACGGGCGACATGTTACGCACCGGCGTTGACCTGATCGAAGTGGCGCGGGTGGAGGCGGCGCTGACGCGGCACGGTGAGCGTTTTTTGCAGCGCTGTTTCACGGCGCAGGAACGGGCGGATTGCGCCGGGCGGCCGGCCTCACTGGCGGCGCGCTTTGCCGCTAAAGAGGCCGTCGCCAAAGCGCTGGGCTGCGGCATCGGCGCCGTCGGCTGGCTGGATATTGAAATTGTCAACGGTCCGGAACGCGAACCGCAGCTGCGCCTGCACGGGACGGCGCGAGAACGCGCCGGGCGGTTGGGGTTGGATCGGTGGGCCATCAGCCTGAGCCACACCCACGAGCACGCCATCGCCGTAGCCGTGGCGCAGAGAGGGCAAGAAGAATCATGAGCGACTCACCCATCGTCATCATCGCCGAAATCAAAACACCCGACGGCAAGTTGCTGGGCATGTTCACCCTGCCGCCGAAAGACTTCAAGACCGGCTCGAAGGGATATTACGCCAACGGCAAGCTGGAGATCGAAGGCAAACGCTATCAGGCGCAAATTCAACTGGTAGAGATCGGCAGCAAAAAAGTGGAAAGCGGCCCATGAAGTGCGAAACATAGCCAAGAACTCATCCCTTGCCACTTACCGCTCACGAGTTAACACGTCCTACGTTTCCTCATGCCCACCATTGAGCAAGCGCGCGCCTGGTACGTAAACGCGGATGTTGTACACGACTTCGCCCACATCGAGCGCGTGCTGGCGCTGGCCGAGCGCATCGGCGCGGCAGAGAATGCAGACATGGAGATACTCCGGGCTGCCGTGCTGCTGCACGACGCGCACGGCGCCGCTCCCGCCGACAGCGCGGGCCGCGACCGCCATCACGAAAACTCGGCGGAGTTCGCGCGCCGGGTGATGACCGCCGAAGGCTGGCCCGAAGACCGGATCGCCGCCGTGCAGCACTGCGTCCGCGCGCACCGCTACCGCGGCGAGGAAGAACCGCAGACGCTGGAAGCGAAGGTGCTATTCGATTGCGACAAGCCGGACGTGCTCGGCGCAATCGGTGTAGCGCGCGCCTTTGCCTACGCCGCACTGGCCGGCCAGCCGCTCACCGGCGAACCTTCCGCTCGCTTCCGCGCCACCGGCGAAAAGGAGCCGGGCGAGCCGCACACCCCCCATCACGAATTTCTCTGCAAGCTCTCCAAAATCAAGGACTATCTGCACACGCCGGCAGCTCGCGCCCTGGCGCACGACCGCCACCAATATCTGGCCGGCTTCTTCAAGCAACTTCTATCCGAGATCGCAGGCGAACGCTGAACCATATCCTTGTGGAAGTGACGGCGCTATGGACACGTCACAGATCACGCCAGGGATCAGCTGGCGCAAGGCAGGCCTTATTCTTATTGCTTTTTTTCTATTTGTTCTGGCAATTCAGTTGCTCAAGAGCGGGGCCGGGGCAATCGCGCCATGGGTGAAGATGTGGGCCGTACACAATCCGTTCAACGCTCTAGGCTTCGGCTGGTTGTTCGCGTATCTGGTGATGTCCGGCTCACCGGTTGCGGCCGCGGCTCTGTTCTTCTTCGACGCCGGGGCAATAGACCGAGTGGAAGCCTTCATGATGATCACAGGCAGCCGCCTGGGAGCGTCGCTCATCGTGCTTGCCCTCGGCTTCCTCTACGTCCTGCGCGGCCACGACGAACGGATCAGCCTGCGCATGGGGCTACTGGCACTGCTGACCACTTTCAGCGTACAACTGCCGGCGCTGGCGCTGGGCTATGGCCTCCTGATGTTGCGTGCGCTGGACGAGCTGCCGCCCACCACTGCATTTGCAGTGTTTTCACTTATCGAAGCAGTCTACGAACCAATTGTGGCGGCAGTGAATGGCCTGCTGCCAGGCGCAGGTGTATTCCTGCTCGGCTTCGGCGCGCTGTGGTACAGCCTGAACCTGTTCGATAACGCTCTGCCAAGCTTTCACCTCCAGGAAAGCGCTGAACACGAGCATCCGCACTGGACGACGCACCCGCTGGCCGCCTTCGGGCTGGGGCTGGCTGTGACCAGCGTAACCATGTCAGTCTCCGTGTCGCTCTCCATCCTGGTGCCGCTGGCGGTGCGCGGCTACCTCCGGCGCGGCAACGTCATCCCCTACATCATGGGCGCCAACATCACCACCTTTGTGGATACGCTAGCGACCGCGCTCCTGCTCGACAACCCGCCTGCCTTCGTCGTCGTCCTGGTGCAGATGGTCAGCGTTACGCTCGTGTCGCTGGCCCTGCTGTTCCTGGCCTACCGACCATTTGAAAACGCCCTGCTGCACGTCACCGACGTCATTGGTGCACGCCGGCGTACGCTGGCTCTCTTCCTGCTCGCCATCGTCGGCATCCCGGCAGCACTAATGCTGATCCGATAGCGGCTCAAACCTGACTCTGTCTCCCGGCGCCAATAGAAACGGATCGGGTCGGCGGAGGTCGAACAGCCTCAGCGGTGTGTGGCCGAGGAGGCGCCAGCCACCCGGCGACTCGCTGGGGTAGATGCCCGTCTGCCGGCCTGCGATACCGACCGAACCGGCAGGCACTTTGAGGCGCGGCGTCGTCAGGCGGGGCATCGCAATTCGCTCGTCCACATCACCCAGATAAGCAAACCCTGGCGTAAAGCCGAGCATATACACGCGATACTCGACGGCGCTGTGCAGCTCGATGACGGCCTCACGGGAGAGGCCACTGTGCGCGGCAACAAACTCGAGGTCCGGCCCATCGTAGCGCACAGGGATGACGAGGTGCCGGTGTTCGGTCACAGCGTTGAGATCAAGCTGTTTAGCCTGCTCACGCACCAGCTCACGCACGGCGGTTTCGCCGATCTGCTCCGGGTCGTAGTGAACGAGGAGGGAAGCATAAGCGGGCACGCTCTCGCGTAGGCCGGGCCGACCCTGAAGGCGCGCCGCCAGTGCGTGGACGCGTTCGTTGACCTCGCGGTCGAGGGAATCACCTAGAACAACGAGGAGGGCTGCGTCGCCGGCGGAGTGCAGCGAGACGCTCATGGCACGCGCAGCACGATCACGGTGATGTTATCGTGGCCACCGCGCTGACGCGCCAGCGTAATCAGTTGCTCCACCGCCACCTGCGGCCTGTATTCTCTCACCACTGCACTGATTTCATTGTTGGTTACCAGGTCGCTCAGACCGTCGGAACAGACCAGCACGGCGTCGCCCGACTCAAGGAGCAAGCCCTGATTAGCTTCCGATTGCTCGGCGGTTTCGGCGCCATCGAGGATGAGGCGGAAATCCGGCTTGGCATTGACTCGCCCGCCGATGTAACGCAGCAGCACGTGCTGGTTCGGATGAGAGGCCGCTTCTTCAGCACTAATCAGTTTGCGATCTACCGCTGCTTGTAGCCAGGTGTGATCGATGCTGATTTGTTGGAACTGACCACGCCGCAGCAGATACAGGCGGCTATCGCCAACGTAGGTGGTATAGAGGCGACGCGCACGTACCAGCGCCACAGCGCAGGTCGTTCCCATGCCCACATACTCAAAGAAAATCCTGCTGTGCTCCGCCAGCACCGCCGTGGCCTGTTGAATCGCTCGCGTCAGCACGGCGACGTAGTCGGTGCCCTCGCTTTGGGCCACCTCCTCAACGATGGCCCGCACGGTCAATGACGAAGCTATCTCGCCGGCGCGGTTGCCGCCGACGCCGTCGGCGACCACAGCCAGCGTCACCGGATCGCCGTTGGACGCACGGAAGAAGGCTAAGGCGTAGTTATCTTCATTGTTCTTGCCGCTTTCGCCGGGATGCGTCCCGGCGGCGGCAAGCAATTCGGATTCAGAGACCGGGGTGAGGGGCATAAGCAGCGTGTGTGCGCGCCAGGTGACGCGCGATGCTGCGGTCAATCTTACCCATCGGGTAGCGAACAAGCCAAGATACCGGCAGCCATTTTACCCGCAATTGGCCTTGTGGCTGGCCAGCCAGCCAGTCACAGTCAAAAACGTAAGCCGTCACACGGAAGTGCGTGTAAGCGTGACTCAGGGTCTGGAGCGGCGCCTGAACGGAGATGCAGACGCCCAAGCTCTGTCTCAACCCGCGTTGCAGGTCAAGCGCCGCGTTGGAAGGAGCGCCTGACGATGCTCCAGTTTCGGCCTCAATCAGCGACACGGATGGGAAGGCCCACAATCCACCCAGCAAGCCATCGTCGGCGCGCTGGGTGAGGAGCACACGCCCACGTTTACGAATCACGCCGACCGCAAACACGCGGCGAGGTGCAGGCGCGCGCTTGCGGGTGACCGGACGCGCATGTTGCAGTCCCAACTGTTGCGCCTGGCACCACTCGCGCACCGGGCAGCGCGGGCAGGCAGGCGTGCGCGGCGTGCAGATGGTTGCGCCCAGCTCCATCAACGCCTGGTTATAGTCGCCGGCTTGACCGGGAGGCAACAGGCGCTGCGCCAGCATACTCAGTTCTTTCTCGCCGCGCGCCGATTTCACATCGCCGCTGTAATTGAAAAGGCGCGCCAGAACTCGCTTGACGTTTCCATCGAGCACGGCCACGTCCACGCCGAAGGCGATGGACGCAATCGCCGCCGCCGTATAGGCGCCGATGCCCGGCAGCATGCGCAGCTCGGCCACTGTGCTCGGTATACGCCCGCCAAATTCCTTCACGACTTTCTGTGCAGCGCGGTGTAGATTGCGGGCGCGCGAGTAATACCCCAAACCTTCCCACATTGCCAGCGCTTCCTGCTGCGAAGCTGCAGCGAGAGAATCCACCGTAGGGAAGCGCTCCAGCCAGCGAGCGTAGTACGGCAGGACCGTCTCGACCCGAGTTTGCTGAAGCATCACTTCTGACACCCAGATTTGATATGGATCACTTGAGCTGCGCCAGGGTAAGGAACGCTGCTGGGACTGGTACCAATTCAGGAGGGCGCCTGCAAAAGCGGCGAGCATAACGGAATTATAGTCGTGACGGGCAAATCAGACTTGTGGATAAATTGTTGTTTTTTGTGGATAAATCGCTCATGTTGTGGAGAGTTTTGTGGAACTTTTCTCCTGATCTCTGGAAAACTCTGTGTCGATTCGGGCTAGCGCACGGATCGTTTCACTTGCCGGAGCAACTGAGTTGCGTCCAGTCTTCTCTTTGAACATTAAGCGCTATTGAAGCCTCAATTTTTTGCCTTCGTTACCTTCAAAGCGAGCTGCTTGGATAGGGTTTTGCTATTTGCTCAAAAGCCATATTGGTTTCGCCTGTGATTTAACCCAATATTTTGGGCTGCGCAGAAGCAGAGTGGATAATTGTGGCGGGGCTTGACTCTCTCATCATTTTTTACCTCATTTTGCACGAGTCACAAGAGTTCGCCTTAAAGAATTAGATTCTTTTACACTCGCGTCCAGGACACATATTGAATCCGAATGTTCGTTTTGCTAGAATACCCGCGTCCCAGAAACGTAACGGCGTTTTCACTTCTCACTGAAGCGCGCGCTATCGCCTCCCCTGGTGGCGCGAGCCTCAAGTCTGCATGGAACTAACTATTCTGTTCCCGAGGAACCTCAAGAGAGGGTGTGCCTCAGCGGATGAACTTATGTCCGTGTCACGACGCCAAAATTGTTGGGAGAGTTGCAAGTATAGTTCTACTGAAAAAAAGTCCATTTGAACCGCGAAGACGCCAAAAACGCTAAGAAAGACAAAAGTGAATCCTTGGCACTCTTCGCGGCTTCGCGGTGAGATCATAGTTTTTCAGTGGAGTCAAGTATGCAATCCGATCAAATCTGGCAAGCTGTGCTTGGGCAACTCCAAATGGAAATGCCGCGAGCGGCCTTTGAAACCTGGGTTCGCGACACGACCCTGATCACACAAGAAGACAATGCTTATATAGTAGGCGCGCCAAACGCCTACGCAAAAGACTGGCTGGAGAACCGTCTGACCAGCCCGGTCAAGCGGACTCTGAGCCAGATCATTGGGCGGGACGAGGTGGAAGTGCGCTTTGTGGTGGCAAGCCCGACGGTGAAGCGCTCAACGCCATCTCTAGAAGAGCGGATAGAAGAGGATTTGAAAACATCTACATCCGAGGCGCTGCCCAGCAAACTCAACCCAAAATACACCTTCAACACCTTCGTCGTTGGGCCGAGCAATCGTTTGGCGCACGCAGCCTGTGTGGCTGCTTCGGAGAACCCGGCCAAGGCCTACAATCCCGTCTTTCTCTATGGCGGCGTGGGTCTGGGCAAGACGCATCTGCTGCAAGCCGTCGGCAACGCCTGCGTGCAGCGTGGCCTGCAGGTGGTGTACGTCTCGTCCGAGGAATTCACCAACGACCTCATCAATGCCATCCGCACACATACCACTGCGGCCTTTCGCGAGAAGTATCGCAACATTGACGTGTTGCTGATTGACGATATCCAGTTCATTGCCGGCAAGGAGTCCACTCAGGACGAATTCTTTCATACCTTCAACACGCTGCACGGTCAGGACAAGCAGTTGGTGATCACCTCCGACCGTCCACCCAAAGCGATGGTCACGCTGGAAGAACGGCTGCGTTCGCGCTTCGAATGGGGCCTAACGGTAGACATCCAGCCGCCCGACTTCGAGACGCGCCAGGCCATCCTGCGCTCCAAGGCCGAGCGTAGCCGCCGCGAAGTAAGTCCTGCGGTCATTGAACTGATTGCTCGCCGCGTGCAGAGCAACATCCGCGAACTGGAAGGGGCGCTGACGCGCGTGCTGGCCTACGCCGACCTACTTGGCCAGCCGGCTACGCTAGAGATCGCCACCGCGGCCATCGCCGACCTTTCGCCACGTCGCCGTACGCTTACCGCGGAACAAATTATTGCCGCCGTCGCCCAGTTCTACGGCACCTCTCCAGCTGCGCTTATAGGACAGGAGCGAACGAAGGACATCGCCTGGGCGCGGCAGGTGGCGATGTACCTGATCCGTGAAGAAACCGATGCATCGCTTCCCGCCATCGGCGAGGCGCTTGGGAACCGCGACCACACCACCGTGATGTATGGCTGCAAGAAAGTGGCGGATGAGATTGAGCGGAATGATGCACGGCGGCGTGAACTCATCCAGATCCGTGAGCAGCTATTTAGTGAAAGCGGGTTGACTCCCTGACCCCCTATCGAAACTAAGCGATAACAAGACGGTTGCGCCATCTCGCTACCATTTGGAGATGGGCAAGATATAGGGGTACCTAACTATTCATTCATCAAAACAGAATGTAAAGCCGGGTCGATGTAGTGTTTTCTTATGTCGTTATGATGTGGATAAGTGGATTGATAACTGTGGAAAAAAGAGGGCTTTTGGGGAAAGCCGGGTTCAGGCATCCGCTTCGGCTTACCACAAAATATGGAGCCTCATCCCATATTTAGGATGGCAGAGCGGAGTCATTCCATATTTTCGGTGATGGTCTCCGCACTCTTCTGGAGGTCATGTTTCTCATCCCCAGGCCTCACATTTTGCCCCCACACATGGTGTGAACAGCTTCTCATGGTCGAGGGGCTATATTTTCGGCAACGGGTCACGGCCATCCCTGTAAGTTGGACAATGCCCGGCTCCCACAGGTGTCTCTCCACATCCTCACATCTCCTACGACGGCGGCTAGACAACTAAAATAAAGTTATTCAGAGCCACGAACTGAAAGGACGGCTCTCAAGCATCGTGCGTGAACAAATCGTGTGGCTTGGGTTACGTTTCGGTCAGCTAAAGCTGAAGGCGTGCACGGTGCTCGGCAATTTTGGTCTTGAGTTGTATACGCTGTTGAAGCGCTGCCTGGAGCGGCGTTTGCAGAGCGGCATCGAACGTGGCCTGTGCCTGCTCTACTGCCGAAGCCAATCGGCTTGCAGGCAACAGCGTCTGCTCTCGCAGCGGCTTTACCAACTGCTTCTCCCAACTGTTCGGTCCGCCGCTCACATAGCGCCACAGCGGTTCGAGGAGTTGGGCATCGATTTGAGAAGCCACATCCGACGTGTTCACGATCACAGCCTGCACCACACTGAATACGGCGCGCGTACGCTCGCCGATGTTGAACGGCAGGTAGTCGAGCACGAACTTGATGAAGCCGCCGAACACTGCGACGACGCCGGTGGCTGCCTCCGCCAGGGTGGTCTTCGCTGCGCGTTCCAGCGTAAGCAGATTGAGCTTGAGCTGAATCACCTGCTCGCTCAGCCAACCTAGTCCGGCGTTGAAGGTGGGCAGTAGCTTCTCGAACTCGTCCAGCAGCGAGGTCGCCGTCTGCACGCCGCTTTGTACCAGAGGCGTAACGCCCATCGCAGTGGCCAGTCCACCTGCTGCCAGCTTCAAGCCATCCTGGGCAAGCGTATCTAACCCCACGCTCTCTAGTTGCTCGTACAGCCCAATCAGATCCTGAAACTCTGCCAATCGCGCCTCGGCGGCCTTGAGTTTGGTCTGAGCCTCGACCAGTTGGGTCTTGGCGCTGAGCGCTTCCTGTTGCGCAGCGGTGAGGGCGTTCGCCAATTGCGCGTTCTGGCTGGTGGCTGCCGCCAGTTCGGCGTCGAGCTGCGCTACCCGGCCCTGCAGCGAAGTGATGAGGGCATCCAGCGACTGGTTGTGCAGCCGGGCATCGGCAACCTGCGCCTGGAGTTGCTGCGCGGCGGCCAGCGCGGCTTCCTTCTCGGAGAGCTGGCCATAGGCCCAAGCTGCGCCGCCACCTAGTGCCAGCCCGGCGACGCTCATCCCCACGGCACGCAGAAAGATGCGACGAGAGAAATCAGCTTGATCAGACATCGTAGCCTCCTCGACGGTGACACTTCCATATCCGACTCTACTTCCGCCGCATCAAGCAGGTGTAAAGCGACGGCGTTAGGTTGCATTATACGCGGCCTACCCCATTCTGCTCATCAGGCTCGGTTTGGGCTGCGGTATACTGTCGGCAGGTGCTTTCGCGGCGGAACCGAGCATCTTGCTGGGCGGCACAGGGCTATAATTTTCATATGCATCTTTTGCTGACCAACGATGACGGCGTGCATGCACCCGGCCTGCTGGCCCTCAAACGCGCGCTCGAGTCGTTCGGGTCGCTCACCATCATTGCGCCTGATCGCAACTATTCGGCCTCCGGTCATCGCAAGACGTTGCACAAGCCGCTACGGCTGGAGCATACCCACTTGGCCGACGATACGCCGGCCTGGGCCTGCTCCGGCGCGCCCTCCGATGGCGTGGCGCTGGCGCTGCTCGGCTTCATCGAAGAGAAGATAGACCTGGTCGTTTCCGGCATCAACCCCAACGCTAACATTGGTCAGGACTTGACGTACTCTGGCACGGTGACGGCGGCGATGGAGGCGGTGATTGCCGGTGTGCCGGGCATCGCCATCTCCGCCAACGGCGCATGCAAGCCGGCCGATTACGCCTCAGCGGTTGAGGCTGCGCAGACGGTAGTCCGGCGCGTGGCTGAGCACGGCCTGCCAGCGGGGGTGCTGCTCAACGTCAACGCACCGATTGGCCCGGTAGCCGGCTGGCGCGTCACGCGGCAGGGCCGGCGCGTTTATCGCGATGTTTTGGTGACGCGCGCCGACCCGCGCGGCTTACCGTATTACTGGATCGGCGGAGAGGAGCCGACCGGCGAACTCATCGAGGGCACGGACTTCTGGGCGCTCTCACAGGGCTATATTTCCGTCACGCCGCTGCAGCTCGACTTGACGGCGCACGCCGCGCTGCCGCTGTTGGCGGAGTGGTTTGAAGATGGTGCAAGCTAAGTCATCAGTCCACCTGCTTGCCGTAGACATCGGCAGGGGAACCCAGGAGATTCTTCTATACGTCTCCGCGTCTTTGCGTTCAAAGTTCCCTCCGGCCCAACGCAGAGGCGCTAAAACGCAAAGGCGCAAGGGCGCAAAGATGCTCACTCCTCGCGTCTCCGCGTCTTTGCGTTCAAAGTCAGCGGTGACCCCTTCTACAGTAGTGGACTTCACCCCCTAGGGTGCACGCAAAACCCGTCCGCCGCGCCCCGACCCGTCGGCTTCGCCCGGCGCCTGCTCAGGATGCCCGCCGTGCAGAACATCCCGAACGTGGCCTCGCCGGGCGAAGCCTGCCGAAAGGACGAAGGGTAACTCTTCCCCCGTCGCTGCGCCGTCGCTATGGCTATCTCCGCACCAGCGGCAGATACACCCGCGCCGTGACCGTCACCGTGTTCGCACAGTCATTGTCGTTTTCGTTGCTCTCGCCAATCAAAGCATCCGGGTCGGCGCGGCACACCCCGCCCGTGGGGTTCGCCAGCGTCCCTACCGCCGTCGGCGTCACGCTGAAGGCCACGTCGAACCGGCCGCTTTCGGCCGCCAGCGTCACCGTCGCTGCGTTCGCGGTGCAGCTCAGCACGTTGCCCGCAATTGCGCAGGCGATGTTGCCGCCATTGGTCACGCCGACGGGGTTCTGCACCACCGGCGTGCCGTAGCTTGCGCCTGCGGGCAGATAGTCGCGCAGGATTACTTGCCCGCTGTTGAAGGCTGCTGCTGTAGCGCCGCTGTTTTTGACCGTCACCGTCCAAGTGAACGGCATGCCTAGCACCACCGCGCCGCCGACGTTGTTCGTCTTGGTCGCCTGCAGGTTGGGGAAGGGGAAGATGGCTTCATACGCGCCGATGTCGCACACCGCCGTGCCGTTCAAGTCGCCGTCCTGCGGGCGGGTCACCCCGTTCTGCGATTGGTTGTTCACCGGGGGCGCGGCACAGGTAGCGTTGTCGCCTTTGTCAATCGCCGGGCTGCCGGGGTTGAGCGGCAAGTACGCGGGGATGCCCGTCAACGCACCCAGATTGGGGTCTTGCCCGATGATGTTGCCGTTCGCGCCGTGCGTCAGGCCGCAGGCAATATGACTGTTTTTGATGAGGTTGTTTTTCGCGCTGTGAAGCGTGCCGATGCAGTCGCCGCCGCTTATGCTGTTGGCAACGATGGTGTTCTTGAGCGTCGCCGTGCTGCCGTCGACGATATAGATACCGCCACCGTAGTTGGCTCTGTTCTCGGAGAAGGTGCTGTTCATCACCGCCATCGTGCCGGAGTTGCGGATGCCGCCGCCGGTGCTGTTGGGGAAATCAGCATCATCAGTTCCATATCTGTTTTGGAAGAAGGTGCTGTTCGTCACCGTCAGCGTGCCGGAGTTGAAGATGCCGCCGCCATGTTTGGCCTTGTTGTCACTGAAGTTGCTGTTCGTCACCGTTAGCTTGCTGGTACCGTCGCTGTTGTAGATGCCGCCGCCGCCGCCGCCAGAGCCGGCGCGGTTGCCGGAGAAGGTGCTGTTCGTCACCGTCAGCGTGCCGTTGTTCAGGATGCCGCCGCCGAAGACGGCGTAGTTGCCGGAGAAGGTGCTGTTCGTCACCGTCAGCGTGCCGTTGTTCAGGATGCCGCCGCCGGAGCCGGCGCGGTTTTCGGAGAAGGTGCTGCTCGTCACCGTCAGCGTGCCGACGTTGAAGATGGCGCCGCCGAAGTTGGCGTTTCCGTTGGCAATCGTCAGGTTGCGCAGGGTGAGGTTGGCGCCGGCGTTCACCACCATCACCTGCACGCTGT